>JAEOTU010000163.1 GCA_016839665.1 Candidatus Hodarchaeota archaeon | reverse complement strand
TAGCGGCACGCTGACGCTGACCACCCGAAAGTTGGGAAGGATAATGATTAAAACGATCATCCAAACTAACAGAAGATAATAATTGTTTGGCACGAGAAGAACGAGACTTGCAACCGCCAAAATAACCAGCAAGCATGACGTTCTCAAGAACAGTCATGGTAGGAAGTAACCCAAAGAACTGGAGAACAAAACCAGTATTTCGAGCGCGGAAAGAAGCCAGCCAGCTTTCAGAACGACCAAGAAGAGACTGTCCACAGACTTCTAACAGCTGACCATTAGTCTTAGTTGGACGATCCAAACCAGCAAGGAGATGAAGAAGGGTGGACTTACCACAACCTGAAGCCCCAACAATCGCTACAAAGGATCCTTCTTCAATCGAAAGACTCACATCATCTAAAGCAACAGTTTGTTGAACACCATTGAAAATTTTGGATAAATTGAGAGTACGAATCGCCATCAAAGGTAAAGGAGGAGGAGATTCTACAAGTGCTTCTTGCATCATAATAACTCACCAAACCATGAATAACAACAAATTCTCCTAAAACGAATTATCACTCTCAATCCCCTCTTTTAACATCATTTTTTGCGGTTAATGAAAAAAAGAACACACTATCGGTTGATGTTCTAGTTTCCTGTTGTCGCTTCCATAATTAGGCAAACCTCTGTTTAACACTTACCAAGAAACTAGGTCAAATAAACAAATAATTCTTTTCGAGGGAGCGATTAGAATTAACAACTTATGCCGATAAATCTCAACAGAAAATTTGATTTAGTTTTCACAAACTGAAAAATAAATCCCTCCGTCTTACCTTCACATAAAAGAATTTATAACTTTTCACTTTTCTCATATAAGGATGTTATGTAGATGAGATTTGATGTTAGTAGAACGCTAGGTCTGGATTACACATGAAAAAATATATTGAAACAAATAGAAAACGCTGGGATGAGCTAGCTGAAATTCACTACAAGGGAAAATTCTACAACATTGAAAAATTTAAGGAAGGAGGAATTTCAATTAGTAATCTCGAGATTAATGAAGTAGGGGATGTGAAAGGAAAAAAATTGTTACATCTACAATGTCACTTTGGCAAAGACACATTGTCTTGGGCACGACTCGGAGCTCAGGTTACGGGAATTGATTTTTCTGGCCGAGCAATAGAACTTGCGAAACAACTAAGTAAAGAAACTGGCCTTGGCGCAAGGTTTATTCACACAGATATAAACGAATTTGATAAAACAAACTTACAGCCTAATAGCTTTGATATTGTTTTCACTAGTCACGGAGCGATTTATTGGCTACCAGATCTAGAAAGATGGGGAGAACTTATTTCTTTTTTTTTAAAACCAGGTGGCTTCTTCTACATTGCTGATTCTCATCCAACAGGTAATATTTTTGATGATGAGAATGAACAGGATCTTATTATCCGCTACCCCTATTTTCACCAAGAAAAACCTCTTGAATTCGAGGAAGAAGGATCGTATGCCGATGAGGAAGCAAAATTACAAAATAAGATAGAATATGGTTGGGTTCACGATTTGAGTTACATTGTTAATAGTTTAATTAATGCAGGTTTACGACTTGAATTTATTCATGAGTATCCATTTGTATCATGGAAGATGTTCCCATTCCTTGAAGAAAAAGAGGATGGTTGGTGGTATCTGCCGGAGAGACTTCAAAAAATACCATTGATGTTTACATTAAAAGCAAGAAAAGACTAACTTTCCACTCCTACTCCATCTTATTCGACCTGAATTAGTATGTTCTCAGATTATTCTAACTGAAAAATTCTCCTCACTTAATCTATTATACCGTTTCAACGCTCCAAATGCTAGGAAGGAAAAACAAAGAAAACCTGAAAAAAGGATGAGTTTCTGACCAGTTGCCATTATCATTAGTCCTCGTTCAGTCATAGGAAAAGGATTAATTAATACTATTAACAGGTAAATAGCTAAAAGAACTGCATAAGATATGATAACATATCCGTACCGATTTGGATACGAATGATTAAGCAAGATAGGAACAGTATAAAAACTAAGAGCAATAGCAGAAAATACTCCAAAAGTAACAGCAGCGAATAAATGGATCGTAGGAAAAAGATCGACAGGAAAAAGAGCTGTTCCAATCCCAAATAATGCTGATATAATTCCACTGATTGCTGCCAAGTTACAAAATAATCTTTCAGATCTTTTCTCGCTGAAAAAAAAGCTCATTGCCATATAAAAAGGGATGAAGAATATATTCACGAGAGCTAAGGCAACAATATACAGAATCCTGGACGCTAAATTTGGTACTCCTGTAAGTGAATGGGTACGTCCCAAATCACTTACTGCATTTGCAAAAAATGAATATCCTGATTTACTTGGATTTAATTCTGTACCACCTGGATAAAAAATCATGGCTAAGGCACATAGAACAAAAAATTGTGTCACACCAATCATTGCTAAAATAAAAGCCCATTTTCTCCATTTATTGAATTTCACAATTAATCCATTCTTTTCGTTAAGGTTATTTTCTTAAGAATAACTGAGCATTGCTCAGTTAAAAAGGTTAATTTAGAGGCAAAAACTATGTGATAACTATGGAGAAACCAAAGAAATTTTCTCGCAATAAGCAGGAAAAAATTAATTCCATTTACAATACTTTTTTTGAGCTTCTTAATGAGATCGGTTATGATAAAATCACAACTAATCTAATAGCAGAAGTT
>JAEOTU010000389.1 GCA_016839665.1 Candidatus Hodarchaeota archaeon | reverse complement strand
GAAAAGCTCTTACAACAAAAGATACATCCAACAGTAATCACAGAGGGATTTAGAAAAGCTGCTGAAAAAGCAATCGAAATTTTAGATAAAATGTCGGTTGCCAGTGGTATTGATGATAAACAAGGGCTCAGAAATGCCGCAATGACATGCATGAGCTCAAAAATCGTATCCGAAAGTAAAGAAAAATTAGCTGATCTGTGTGTAGATGCGGTAGTTGCCGTTGCAGAACAAATTGAGGGAAAATGGGTTGCTGATATTGACAAAGTTCAAATCCAAAAGAAACAAGGCGATTCTATTGATGACACCAGCCTTATTAAAGGTATTATCTTAGATAAAGAAGTAGTAAGCCCTACTATGCCAAAATCTAAGAAAGACGCAAAAATTCTGTTAATCCAAAGTGCGATTGAAATCGAAAAAACTGAATTCGATAGTAAACTTCAAATCACAAGCCCAGATCAAATCCAACAATTTCTCGATGAAGAAGAAAAAATGATTCGAAATATGGTAGATAAAATTGTACAATCTGGAGCTTCTGTAGTCGTATGCCAAAAAGGAATTGATGATATGGCACAACATTTCCTAACTAAGGCTGACATTATGTGCATTCGAAGAGTAAAAAAGAGCGACTTAGAAAAACTGTCAAAAGCAACTGGCGGAATGATTTTTAACGATTTAGGTGATGTTACACCTGACAAACTAGGCTACGCTGGATTAGTAGAAGAACGTAAAATTATGAACGATAGCTGGATATTCATTGAAGAATGTAAAGATCCTAAATCCGTGGTAATTTTAATTCGAGGCGGTTCAGAACTTATCGTTGATGAAGTTGACCGAGCAATTCACGACGCACTCTGCGTAGTGAGAGACGTTATTGAAGACCAAAAAATTGTTGGTGGTGGCGGTGCTCCTGAATTAGAAACTGCAATTCAATTAAGAGAATACGCACAGACCCTCGGCGGTCGTGAACAACTCGCAGTGGAAGTATTTGCGGATTCTTTGGACATTATACCCAAAACCTTAGCTGAAAATGCTGGGTTAGACCAAATCGACATGCTTATGAAGTTAAGAGCAGCTCATCAACAAGGTTATAAGTTTGCGGGTCATGATATGGACACAGGTGATATCATCAACAACATGATGGATGTGGGCGTAGTGGAACCTACCGTGGTTAAAGCTCAAGCTATTAAGAGTTCCGTTGAAGCAGCTACCATGATCTTGAGGATTGACGATGTTATCGCCGGAGCTAAGTCTGATATGCCACCAATGCCTCCAGGAGGCATGGGGGGGATGGGAGGTATGCCCCCAGGCATGGGAGGCATGGGAGGCATGGGAGGCATGCCACCTGGTATGATGTAGTTTTAATCATTCTTCTTAATAATTTTTTTTCTTTTAATTTTCTTTTTTTTCCATTCTATAAATTTACTTAATTTCCTTTAACACATTTAGAAGCTGGTTAATGGTTAAAGAATCTTACTAAATTATATTATTTAACAATAGAAGATTAGTATTTTTCTTTTAAATATATAGTTTTTATTATATTTGTAAAACAAAATTGGGGTGAAATAACATAGCAGATTTTGATCATTTATCAGATGCAAAGGGGATGATTATTAATTACATTACTGATCAATTGAGAGATCTATTCTACCATCCAACTAATGAGTTTAATATTCCAACGTGGGCACAATGCATGGAACTTTTAGTATCAAGTGTGATCCCGTGTGATTATTACGTTCCCGATGAGCTTTTAACCTTGTCAAAAAGAATTCTTGAAAGAGCAGAGGAATATAATTATATTTTAGAAATGTATGGGGAAAAAGATGGAGAAAAGATTCTTGGGTTCTGGAAGGATTATAAAAAGGAAAAAATAATGATAAAAGGGTGGATTCAAGAGACAATAGAAGAAAGATTATATATTGCTGGAAAGATAAATTTCAAATGCATTTAAAATTGTATTAGAATTCGTCAAGAATAACTGGATCATCAAGGAAAGTGTCATCATAATCGTCTTTATTACGGTAACTAAGAAAGATTGTTTCAATGAATTTATTCTTCTCTTATTTCTTGAAAAATAAGAAAAAGAGCAGAATAGAAGTGAACTAATTTATAATCGTTAGAACTTATTGTTTTTTTATGAATAAATTTTTCTTATTCTTTTCTTCAACTATCACTTCTTCTTCTTTCACAAGGGGTTTCACTGGTTTAGATTTATCAATTGGTCCACCACATGCCCAGCACATGTTTTCTAGTTCGATTAACGCACGAGCGCATTTTGCACAGTAAAATGTTTCGCATTTTGGACAGAGATATATATTAAACTCTATAGCTTTTCCCTTACATACCAGACATATCTTCTTTTCTTTGGAAATCGAGACCTCCTCTTCGTTAATATCTCCCTTCTTAAATTGAGATATTCGGAATAGGTCGCCTTCGATTCTCACTTCCTTTTGTGGTTTTATTTTCTCCTTTTGTTCAGGTTCTTCTCTTAATCCTAAATACATGACAAAAGGACCGATTGAATAACCAAATCTAATGAATATAATTAGAGCACCTGGTACAGTCGAAGATTCAAGAAATCCGAATATAGCATATAGGAACGTTCCTAATGATATTAAGAAGAATTTTTTCCTTATTACGCCTGTAGAACGAAAAGCTTTAATTATACAACCAAATCCTAAAAAAATGGTAATGGAGATAAGAGAAAAAAGCATTAGAATTCCTGCAAGGGAAAATGGTTTAAGATTATAATCAATTAAATTTTCACCCGGGTGTTCAGGATAGATAAAATCAAGAGAACCATATGGGTCTAAAAATAGAATTAATTCGAAAATAACAGCTATAATTATATACACGCCAACGATATACCATTTTTTTTCTGGTACCATTAATTCAGTAGCCACATATACTACTAAGACCAATAATGGAGCGATCCAGACGAAGCTTATGAGACCTACCATTCCGTAGGTGTTATTCATGTTATTGTTTGTTGTAATTACTATTAAGAAATCCAAAAAAACACCTAAAAAAGCAAAACCACTAAAAAGAATAACTAATCCCATGGAAAAAAGAAGGTTTGCGTTAGTTTTTTTTGCCTGGTAGATTACGAATAATCCAAGAGTACAAGCAAAAATTACAATACCTGACGCTGTAAGCCCATCGATCCATCCTGCGTTAGAAAGCGACATGAATCTTCACCTTATTATTTAATGTGAATCTGACATTTTTAATTTTACTTTTTCAACTTCAATCTCTTCTTTTTCTTCCTTTTTAAACGGTCTCGAGGGTTTGGATTCATCAAAAGGAGTCTCGCACACCCAGCACATATTTTCTAAATCCGATAACGCGGTTGAGCATTTTTCACAATAAAATG
>JAEOTU010000019.1 GCA_016839665.1 Candidatus Hodarchaeota archaeon | reverse complement strand
TAGCAGTCGGATGTATCCAAATGTTAGTTGCTCCATAAATAGTTTCTGGTCGGAATGTTGCAGCTACTAAATATTCATCCCCTAAGGTAAACTTTAAGCCTACAAAATCTTGAACTTCAACTTTTTCAATATCAGCATCTTTGATATCATCTTCTCCAACCGCGTTTTGGCAATTTAGACACCATAAAATTGGAAATTCCCCTTGAACAATCAGGTTCTTAGCAATTAAATGACTAAATTGCCATTCAATGAATTTGTTATATTCAGGATCACCAGTTGTGAATTGACGATGTGTATCCAAAGCGTACCCCATTGCTTTAAAGTCATTAATCATATTCTCTGCAAAAAACATTGCCACATTCATAGGTTTTGTGAAAGATTTGACAATTTCAGAAACTTTTTGTTTATCAGTTTCATAAATCTGAACGTATTCAGTATATTTTTCTATCTCCTTTTTATCTCCTGCTTCAATCTTGGCAGAAACGGACAGAACAGGTGTTCCAGTTATATGAAAAGCCATAGGCCATAATGTATTGTATCCCTGCTGCATTTTAAAACGAGCGAAAAGATCGCCAAGGGTGTAAGTCCGGCAATGTCCTACATGGAGCGCTCCTGTTGCATATGGATAAGCAACTGTGACAAAATATTTCGATTTTGTTTGATCTACCCTTGCTCTGAAAATATCTTTTTCATCCCATTTTTTTTGCCATTTGCCTTCTATTGAGCGTAACGTCTCAAAGAATTCTTCTATAGGCTGCTGTTGTTCACTCACTGCATTTCACCGTATTGTTCACTTGATTTCATTCTATTATTATCATGTTCGTTGAAAATAGATCCCTCTTCTATGATGTAATAAAAATAGAATAGATTTTCAGATGAGGATAACTGGAAACGTTCTCTAGGAGACTGAAAAAGAGTTTTATAGTTGGAGAACGTAATTCCTCATTAAAATTACCTCATCCCCGCACTTACTTATTGGTACTTATAAATATTTGGAATATTCCGCTGTACCTTCAAATGGGTTGAATTTTTTCTTGGATAGAATACGACTGCTTACTTACAGTAAGTAAATGACCACAAATTGGAAAAGAATGAAGAAAAATGAAGGTTCCAAGTTCTCTATCAATACATTTAGTTTGCCTGAGATACTGTATCATCAGTAAAATTCACGATTATATGAAAATCCAGAAGTAACTGCTGAAGAATGTAGAGAAATTTGTTAATCTCTGCTTGCGAAACATTATATGTCACAATTTTAATCTGAGAAGTAGTAATGGACGAAATAAGAATTTTTGAATGGTCGTCAGCGTGGATCCATTCCAATCGCCCCTTACCCTCTGAAAAGTAATGTCCTATAAACCGAAAACTTCCAAAGTATTTTCCACTCAAATCTTTAATAATATTCTTTACTGGAAAACCACGATCGTTTGAAAAAGCCGAATAAATTTGCTTTACACCCGAGTTTAAGTTAGTAAAGTCGAAACTCAGATGTTCTTTTCCATAATATTCCCTCACCATATCATAGGAATTACCAAGACCATAGGAACCGTCTTCGTAGCGTTCGATTAATTGATCTTCTTGCAATCGTTCTAGTGCACGAGATAGTTTTTGTTGATGTACATCTTTGAGAAGGCGTCGAAGTCCATTAAAACGAAATGAATAATTTTTTTCTCGTAATGACAACTCTGAGAGAACATTTTCTTCAAGTCTTGAAAGATATTCGGGGATAAACTCACTCTCTTCTTGATTTAACGAGTCCATTTTTCCAACGCTTCCATTTAATACCAATTTTGAAGAATTATAAAAAGGTAAAGAATTTGACATTCCTTGATTTGGTGATAAGTAGATCGCTCTAGTCAATCTTTACCTGGTACTTTTTAGTTGAGTCCTTAATCTTTTTGCTACGAATCTCAAGAACCCCATTTTTTATGGAACTTTTTGTGCTCTTTGGGTCAATCTTCGAAGGCAATTTGATAGTTTGATTCAGCTCCTTACTCTCGGAAGTACCTGTGAGAGAAATTTCTGAACCTGATTCATCGACATTAATAGTTAAGTTGTCCTTGGTAAATCCTGGCACTTCAACAATAATTTTCAGATTTTCATCTTCATCAATGAAATCTACATAACGCTCATCAGAAGTTGATGTTTCTGGAAGAGCTGGTTCTGAAAGACCTTGCAACGGGAATTGCAAATCTGGTAGACCCTGTTTACGACGATAATCGTTTACATTTCCCCATTGACGAATCTCGGGTTTATAATTCGTGTCAGGTCCAACACGGATGGAATAACCATAAGATATAGGCCCACCCTCTTGAAATTCAGAGGAATTAAACTGTGTATTTTTGTTTATATCCTCTTCAAACGAACGAAACAGCTCGTCAAAATTAAAATTCCATATATCATCAAAGAATCGTTTTTTACGGTTCATATTAGTCACCTTATTGATACTATTTCTATGTATTAATTATTCACATAGTGTTTATAAATTTTACGATGTGTGAATAAAAGAAATCTAAGTATTCTGTGACTATTTTATGACTATTAAAGAAGTTAAATAATTATTCGGAAATGTGATAAATATTTGGAGATCTGATAATACTTTAATGACTTCTGTCCAAGAATCTCTTGGAGTTCCTCACGTATGGTTGATCTTATTCAGGGAATTTTATTATCTTTCTTCCAAGGAATTATTGAATGGCTCCCGATCTCGTCCGAAGGCCAATTATCATTATTGATGGTTACTCTATATGGCATGGAGGAACTTGAAGCTGTCACTTTAGCCTTGTTATTGCATATTGGAACAATGATTTCTGTATTGTGGTATTTTAGATCCGATTTCAAACAAATGTTAGACTTGAAGGCTGATATCACTCAAGTAACTGTAATAGCCACATTAGGAACAGCAATAACAGCATTACCTATTGTTTTGCTCTTCAAAACCTATTGGGAAGGATTCACCTCCAGTTTTCCAATTCCCCCCGACCTCCTTTTTACTGGAATTATTGGAATTCTTTTGATAATAACTGGTGTAATACTTGCTAAGCAACCTGAACAGGGTATTCGTGAGCTGAATTCAATAACTCAAAAGGAAGCCCTCCTATTAGGGATGGCTCAAGGAATTGCAGCATTACCTGGGATTAGTCGAAGCGGTATGACAATTACTATACTATTATTCATTGGTTTAACGCAGAAAGATGCTTTAAGAACTAGTTTTATCATCTCTGTTCCTGCAGTTCTTGGAGCTACAGCCCTTGAATTCTTCTTGAGCGGTTTTTCAGTCCAAAGTGATGCTCTAGTCATTGGTACCGTCATATTTCCCTATTGGATACTAATTATTACGATTATCCTTACTGCACTCATTGGAATTACGACTATGAATGGTTTAATGAAATTAAAATCTCTTCCATATGACAGATTTTGTATAGGATTTGGTACTGGAACTATTATCCTAGCAATTTTGTTATTTATTATTCACGTAGTGAGTTAACATGACATTAACCCCAACACACCTGAGTTTAGAGTCCATTTTGTTGTGGACTTTCATTCCTGCCTCTGAACGAGAAAAGTTTAAGGAAAAAAAAAGATTTTTTTGGTTAGTTGTAGCTTTCTCTATTTTGCCCGATATCGACGCTTTTTTGGGGATTCATAGAGGAATATCTCATAGTATCTTATTTCCGATGATTTTGGTTATCATTGGGACATTCACTTATTATCAATATCAATATAATCGCAAGGATTCAATAAATGGCGAGAACACCGAGGAGGGGTTGAGGGAAACAAAAAGTGAGAAATTCAGTTTTTTTGCACGATGCGTTGTGTATATTGGAATTCTATGGTTAATTCATATTATTTTAGACATGGATTATCCTTTAGCAATATTTTATCCACTTTCAGATCGTTTATACCAATTAAATTTTGTAATTTTCTTTGATGTTTTGCCTTGGTTAATTTTTCCAGCAATGATTGTCGGAATAGGGTTTGAAATCACTGGATTAACATACTTAAGAGGAATATCGACTTATTTTGTCAATCTTCCTCCTTCAATTCGAGAAGAAATCTGGGGACATCAACCCCAGCCTTACTATATCGATGATTTCTTCATTCATGGGATATTGTTTATAATTTTCTTAATGTACGTAGCTCGGCCAATGGTACCAACAGTAGAGTGGCGACATCTATCTGAATGGCCTAAGAAAATAAGATTTGACGGTCCTATTATGGGATTAGGAGTTGTATTAGTAGTAATGGGTTTCATGCTTGGACCGATGATTGGAACTCATACTATTGATACAGATTCTATCAATGGTTCTTTCCAAGTATCAAAGACTGTATTTTCCCCCACAATGGCAATTGCTTTTGAAACCACGAATTATTTACTCCAACCTGACACCCTTTTCCGTGTAGAAGGGTTTTTAACTACAAATTCAGTCGATGATCCATTTGATCAAGTTCTACTAATGACAACTCAAGAAGAATTCAACAATTTTTCTAATGGTGTTTTTCAGCTATTTAAACAGTACCCATTAAACACCAGTGAGAACATACTTGCATTTGAACCTATTTATCAGAATTTATTGGATAAGCTTTATGCTTATTCATTAGCAATGAATTTAACGAACCAGAATGAAACTAAATTGAATACTCAACTTTTAAGTGGATCTTTTGCCTTAATAAGTGTAATTGAGAGTTGGAATTCCAGTCAGATCCTGAACGGTACACATCAATTTGAAAATGTTCAGCTAGAAGTCACTATAACATCTGATCGTCTCTCACTCATGTTTTTTGGAATGACGTCAATAATTGTCGGAATACTTGTTTCCTTTTTTTCAGTTAGGGTTAAAAAGAGGAAATGATTCACACATTCAGTTACCCAAATAATTCCAATAAGGAGAATTAGATATGCCTTCTTATCGCTGTCAAAATTGTGGAAAGGTTATTTCGCCAATTCCTAAGCATTGTGGCAAAGAGATGGTAATAGGGGAAGTTAATGGAATACCAAGCCTATTATGCGCAGTGGGAGGCGATGAATGCCATCATGAACCATTACCAGAGTGTTGTTCAATGCCTGGATATACGAGATGGATTTAAGCATTCATTAAAGAATAGCAATAACACTAGAAGAATTACAACTTATAATAGATAAAGTAAAAACCACATAACATGTTGTATTAAAGCTTAAATAAGAAATGAGCTTATTAGGGGCAGGAAAATTCAATATCCTAAGTCCATACATTTAATAAGGCCTTTGTCCTAGTATTAATCGGAGGCAAAAAAAGCAGACAACATTCAAACGAATATTAGAAGTAATGAAGGGACCATTGACGAGGATTCCCCCAGAATCAGAGAAAGAAAGAATAAGAAAGATATCAAAAAACAGAACACTGTTATTAGAGAAAACCACGATTTCTCGGTAAATATTTTATTGTATTCTTATCCATTCTCTGTCAAATACATGAAAAGTTCAGTATATTCCTTAAGAAAACGCCAGAAAACGTAATGTAGTTATCCTCTCTTCAAAATAATGATCAAATCATTGATGTTCATCGATTTTTAATTCTCCTTAACGTCAGATGTAATCCTTATTCTCAATAAATATTTTTATAGAATTCCGTTTTTTATGTTATAATTCGGTTTAAAACACGCATAAATGGCATTGCTAACGAGACTTTCCAAGGTACATTACAATGAACAACATTATTGATATCAGATGAACTTAAACGATTCATATACCATTGAATACGACTATCTGTATCCGTGGATATTTTATCAAAGAATTGGCGGAGTTTAAAGGCTCTTTTGAACATTTTTAGCATTTGAAGTTGCCATTGGCTTTGATAATCAATCAATGGAACTTTTTCTCGGATAGAACGTATAATTGCGTCAGCTGCTATTGAACCTGCTACCATTGATGGTGGGATTCCTCCACCAACACTGGACACAACTTGACAGGCTGCATCACCTACTAATATGGTTTGTGATTTTGAATCGACAGTTTGCTGATAGGGGGGTCCTACTGGAACAACACCAGCAATAGTTTGTTTGATATGAGCACCTTTAAGAATCCTACTTGCTGTAGGATGTGCATCAATTAAGTTAGATAAGGCTTTAGAAACATTCATGTCATCTTTAAGCATTGGAAGGCGTATTCCAGCCCCAACATTTGCAGTATTGTCATTCTTGGGAATGATCCAAGCATATGCTCCAGGTGCATATTTTTCTCCAAAAAACATTTGCACATCGGTTGGATCATATTCAGTTCCTAGTTCAGTCATCACATGTTGTTTCACAATAACGAAATGCTTATTCGGCCTTTTTTCGGCTAATCCAGTCCACTTTGCAATACGAGAGCTTACCCCATCAGCTCCTACTACAATTCGAGGTGCTATTTGGGTTCTTTTACCACTATTCTGAGCGAATGTGACTTTTCCATTCTTCATGCCAACAACACAGGTTGACGGAAGAACCTCCGCACCATATTTTTTCCCAATTTCGATCAGATGAGCATTCCACTTTCCACGGTGAAGCGTGTATCCTTGAAAGGGAGTTTGGATAACCTTTCCCTTAGGAGGAAAGAAAGAAATTCGGTCAGTATGTTTGCTAATGAATTGTTCATCGAAGGAGAAGAATTGAAGTGCATTTGGGACGTCAGGCATCAATGAGGCCATTTCTTCAGGAGAGGGCATGAACTCCCCGCATTGAACAGGAAACCCAGGTTGGGATCTATGATCGATTGCTAAGATTGAGAGTTCAGATTCAGCTAATTGAGCTAGCTTTGACAGTACTGTTGCCCCAGCAGGTCCTAATCCTACAATGAGAACGTCTACATCCATGAGATGACAATCCAAAAAACGTGAAAAAGAGGTTGTTTCACGCTCCCAATAGATTTTGGGCTGCAGCTAAAGCAAAATCAAGGAATGGAGAGGGAAGTATTCCAATGATTATTATGAGAAGAACTGAAACACTAATAGTTAGCTGGTATGATAAAGGTATAGGAAATGGAGTAATCCTTTCCACTGGAATAACTGCAACATCATCTCGTTCTTCTATAGGAGTATCTATTATCATTAATTTGATTACACGAATATAATAGAATATTGAGATTGCACTATTGATAATTCCAATTACCGCTAACCAAATGAGGTCTGCATAAATTGCTGCAAAAAATAGTAACACCTTGGAAACGAATCCAGCTAAGGGGGGAACACCTAAAAGACTGAGTAATGCAATTGTCAAACCAAAAGTCAACCACGGATGTTTTTTCCGTAATCCTACATAATCTTCGATCTTTTCACTATGAATAGAAAATGCAATAACAATCACAGCCGTGAAAGCGACAATTTTCATCAGTGCATGTGTGAGAATATGCATCTCAGCTGCAGCAAGAGAAAATTCTGCGACAGAGAAGTCTAGATTACCAATAACTGATGAAATTGGACTACTGGTCACTGCAGCCAATGCAATGAGAATGTATCCTGCATGGGCAATGCTAGAATAAGCCAACATCCGTTTAATATTCTCTTGAACTAATGCTACAACATTACCTAAAGTCATTGTGAGAATCGCAAGGATTGCAAACAAGTAGCCCCAAATAACATCTATTTCTGTTAAACCAGCAATTATTAGGCGGAATACTGCAACAAAACCTAAGGCTTTGGATCCTGCTGCCAGAAAAGTTGTTACGGTTGTAGGTGTCCCCTGGTATACATCAACAGCCCACGCATGAAATGGTACAGCAGCCATTTTGTACCCGAAGCCAACTACTAAGAACATCAGGGTAAGAAGATGTAATGGAGAATAGCTTGTAGTATCCGCAAAAGCAGTGATGACTACATCAATACTCGTTGTTCCTGCAATTCCATAGACCAATGAGATGCCAAATAGTATAAAGGCTGAAGACATGGCACCAATAAGAAAAAATTTCAAAGCACTCTCACTGGTTTCTGGTCTTGATTTTTGAAACGCTGCCAGAGCATATACAGGAACACTCCCCAATTCCCATGCTACAAACATGACAAGTAGATCATTTGCTGCAGCAACTAACATCATTCCAATAGTTGCAAAGATCAACAACATATAGTATATTCCTACATTTCGCTCAGAGCCCATATAATCAATACTTGAGGTTGCGACTAATAATAACACGATAAGGAAAATCATTGCAAAAAAGCGAAAGAAATTGTCAATAACAAGAAGGCCTGTTGTACTAGAAATGTCTAAGAGGTCAGCGGGATTCCCAAATACATAAGTGATATCGCTACCAATCCCAAGAATTATGACATATAAGGAAAGGAGACTTCCTATTATGGTAACAGGAGCGAAAATTCTACGATCCACTTCAAAAGCTTCTAGAACCATACAGAGGATGATAGTTCCCAATAACAATAGAAAAGGAAGAAAAATAGTCAGGATATCACTCATGGTTTCGGTTCACCTTGATTCATTTCATTTTCACAATTTATAGAGGCCAAGTAGCAGTTGCCATTAAATCCAGTAAAATTGCTGGAAAAATTCCGAGAAGTAATATAAAGAAACATAGGAACCCAAAAACGGCATATTGGGACCAGTGTGATACATCATGCACATGTTCCAATTCAGGATTTACATCACCAAATACGGTTCGTTGCAACATCCATAGATAATATGCTGCGGTAAAAATAATCCCTAGTACTCCAATTAAAGCTAGTACTCTGCCAAAATCACCCCAATTGAATAAAGCTACAAAAGCTAATAATTCAGACCAGAATCCAGCAAGACCAGGTAAGCCAGCACTTGCAAATGATCCATAAACCATAACTCCTGCAGTCAGAGGCATATTTTTCGCGATTCCTTTGAGTTTAGGAATGTCACGAGTGTGAGCAGCATGTCCAATAGTGCCAGCGACAAAGAACATTAGGGGGGAGATAATTCCATGAGCAATCTGCATGTACATTGCACCAGCAAATCCTATGGGGGATTGAGTTGCACAACCGAGGAGGATAATTCCCATGTGGCCTACTGATGAATAAGCAACAAGGCTTTTCATATCATCTTGTCTGAGAGCGACCCAAGAACCATATAATAGCGAAACTAGTCCAATAATAGCGACTAACCAGGCAAAATAAGTAAGGGCATCGGGTAAGAACCAACCACCCATTCTTAATAAGCCATAACCACCCATTTTCAGGAGTAACCCAGCCAGAATCATTGAACCTGGTGTAGGAGCTTCAACGTGAGCCAAAGGCAACCAAGTATGGAATGGAACGCTTGGTACTTTCACAATAAATCCAAACAATAATGCTAAGAAGATCAAGAGAACGAATGGTTCAGCTCCGAATTGAGCAGCCATGCTTGTTAACTCGGTGAATGAGAAAGTGCCAATCCCCGTGCCAGTGTACTTCGAAGATTCTAGCCAAAGACCTACAATGCCTAGAATCATAACAAGAGACGCAACATGGGTATAGATAAAGAAATAGATTGCTGCATATTCTTTTTTGGGGCCACCCCAAATTCCGATGAGGAAAAACATCGGTACTAGGACGAGTTCCCAAGCAACATAGAATATGATGAAATCTGTAGCAAGAAACGTTCCTATGAGTCCTGTTTCAAGCAACATTATCATTGCATAGTATGCGGGTTCTCTCTCGTGAATTTCTTTGAATGAAGCAAGGACAGCTACCACAAAAATGAATCCACTTAACAAAACCAAAGGTAAGCTTAGTCCGTCAACACCTAGTGAATAACTCATTCCAATAGCTTCAATCCAAGGAATTTCCTCTACTAAATCCCAACTACCTTTAGAAGGGTGTTCGTAATTTATCAGGACAATAACTGTTAAAATCATGACAACAGCACTAATAATAAGTGCAAACCACTTTGAAAACTCATTACGAACACGACCTACTAGCCAAGTTGGAAGGGCTGCCACAATGGGCAGTAAGAAGATCAGAGATAGTATTCCGATATTAGGAACACCATTGAATATTTGTGTCAACATTTGTCTTCAACCTTTATTCCATATTTCCTTCTTTTAGAGGGGTACCACCCCTACTACAATTATTGCAATTAATATAATAGAAATCGCTCCCAAGAGAGTATAGAGAGCGTAATTTTCAACAACTCCTGTTTGAATTCGACGGAGATAACCCCCAGTCTTCATAACTCCTTTCGCTGAATTACGAATAATACCGTGATCTATTATTCGCTCATCTGTTGCCTTAGCAAGTCCGCATAATTCATATGAAGCTCTTCCTGTTAATCTAACTGCTCCATCAACCACATGATCATCGAACCATTTCGAGGCGCCACATAATTCATAACCTATTAATCCAACTAAACGAACTGTACGATCCAATACATTTCTTTCTATCCAATTCATTGCTTCACAATAATACTCATAAACAAAATAGACTAATCCAAGGAATAAATCATCAATATAATACCCTGCTTCTAAAATACGTTGGACACCACGACCTGGGGAGGATATTTTGACTCTACGTACAAATGAACGCATTCCAACTTGTACTTTTGTGATAAAACCCGAGGATTCTGGAACCTCAATAGTGAATGAAGGATCACCCTCAATAAAAGTGATTTGAGCATCCGATCGTGGGTAATAGATTAAGTAGGCTAATCCAATGCCTAAAACTGCTAGTAAAATTGATGAAACCTGTGTTAAAAATGTCAGGTCTAATCCTATGTGAGGTAACTCAGGAAGCCATGGTCCTTCTAACCATTCAACCAGATGATGTTCAATATTCAATAGAGGAACAATTTCAATGTTAAGAACAGGAATATTGCCGATGAAATAGATACCTGCTAGGATTAGAGAGACGATTGCTAATGACCATAAAGGAACGGTCATCCATGGATCAGATTCATGGATATGATGCCCAGGGTTACGATTCGTTCCTGGGAATACTAGAAACCACATCCTGAATATGTAGAAAGCCGTTAGAAAGGCTGTAATTACTGAAAAGAGCCATATTATCATTATCAAAGAGCCATAATCGGAATGTTGTGCTTTGTAAAGTGTATGCAGGATTATTGCGTCCTTGCTGAAAAAGCCATTTCCGATTCCTGCTAAAGAAAGAGATCCAATTAGCATGACTTTCCATGTATGGGGCATCTTTTCCTTCAGTCCACCCATTTCACGAATATCTTGAGTTCCAGAGCCATGAATCACAGAACCAGCGGATAGAAAGAGTAAAGCTTTGAAAATCCCATGATTAATAATATGAAACACCGCTACAGCCATTCCTCCAACGCCTAATCCAATGGTCATGTATCCTAATTGTGAAATTGTACTGTAGGCTAACACACCTTTTATATCTGTTTTAACTAGAGCAATTGTACCAGCCATAATCGCCGTGATGCCACCTATTAAAGCAACTATTAACATTGCTTCTTCGGAATGTTCAAATAATAAGAAAAAGCTTCGAGCAACTAAAAATATTCCAGCCTTCACCATTGTTGCACTATGAATAAGACAACTTACTGTTGTTGGACCAGCCATTGCATCTGGTAACCAAACATGGAGTGGAAATTGAGCTGATTTTCCTACAGCCCCTCCAAATATACACAGAGCAATTAAAACTAATAATCCTGGTTCTATACCATGAGCATCACGGAGTTCAATAAAATCAAAAGTATTAGTTTGGACCCAAAGGAGGATTATTCCTACAAATAGAAAGACGTCTCCTACCTTGGTTGTTAAGAAGGCTTTCTTGGCAGCGGAAGCAGGATGGGGTTGCCCTTCAGGAACGACTTCTTTATCATAAAAATATCCAATCAGTAAATAGCTACAAACTCCCATTATTTCCCAAAATAAAAATAATTGAATAAAGTTAGGTGAAAAAACAAGACCTAGCATTGCAGCAGAGAATAGTAAAATCTCTGCATAGTAGCGAGGGGAACCCTCATGAGACATATAGCTTCTACTATAGACAACAACTAGAAAAGCAACAAAAACTACCATTAAGCTAACTATTGCGGAAAGAGGATCGATTAAAACTCCAACCTCGAGTTTCAAACCACCAACTTCAAGCCAATTGAGGAGTGGAAAACCATTCTCTAACAAGGGGGTACCATATTCAACATGATGTCCTCCAAAGAGGAGTTGGATCAATACTTGCCCTGAAATGAAAAGAGTTAGAATAAGACTAGTACCCATAGCAATTAGTGCAATTATATGACCATGGGCGCTCTTATCGACATATTTTCCAAAGAAAAGGACGACAAACGAAGCAAGGATTGGAATTAACCAAATTAAGAACGCTAAGTTGCCAAGTACTATCTCTTCTGCCATATTCTAATTCACCTTTTATTCTAACCTTTTAGTTCGATGAAATCTGAAGCATCTATTGTCCCATGAGTTCGAAAAATCGACAAGATGATCCCCAATCCGACTGCTGCCTCGGCTGCAGCCAGCGCAATACTAATAATAACACCCACATGACCTGTTACAAAAGTGAGATCATTATATAATGCAAAAATTGCGAAATTAATATTCGCAGAGTTTATCATAATTTCGATTGATATTAACATTCGGACTGCAGATTGAGATTTAATGAATCCTGCAAAGCCGATTAAAAATAAAATAAGAGCTATTCCAACAAAAACCCATGCATCTAAGTCAATCATCTGTCTTCCACCTCTTTCTTGACTAGATAAACACTGCCAAGCATTGCTGCAAGTAAAAGGAATCCTAACACTAATAATGTCCCTCCATGAACCGTGAATAACATCTCGGCCATATCTCCTATTAAATCTATTTCACTAGGCTTGTCGGTTAGGTCAGGTTTTTGCCAAAAAATACTACTGACTTGTGAAAGAATATAAAAAGCGATAATCAGTAGAATAAATCCCCCGGCAAAACTTAATCGCCAATCCAATAATTTCAAACCTTTTTGTTCCTCAAACATAGCCTCTTTTCCAGAAAGAGAGATCGCAAACAACATTAAAATGGTGATTCCTCCAGCATATACAATCATTTGAATAACAAGCAACAATGCCGATTCAGCATACAGAAGGAATATCATCGCCACCCCTAACAGGGTGAAAATCAACCACAGGACAGCATGATAAACACTTTTAACTGTTACAGCTAGGAATGCTGAACCTGTTGTATAACCAATTAATACAATTAACACTAACCATTCTAAAATTGCGAATAGTTCAAGAGAGATTAATGCCATTTTCAATCATCCGTATCCTTCTTTGTATGAATTAAAAACTCTTCAATTGGCTTCCCATATGTTTCTACATACTCTTTCTGCTGTTCTGCATACTCTTTCGGGAAATACAATTTGAAAACATTGTACAAATCAAAATAGTTATGATATAACTCTTCTTTTCTTGAGGCAGCACCATCAAATCCAGCTGAATGAAATAAAGCATCGAATTTGCATGAAGCGACACAAAGACCACAATACATACAACGGCCAATGAACATCTGAGGAGATTCTAATGGTCGCTTTTTTTCCCAATGAGGAGGTTGAGGATCGAGAAGTTTCATTTCAATGCATTGATTAGGACATGCTCGAAAACAAGCCTTACAACCTGTGCAATTCATGAGATTCAACGCTAACAATCCACGAAAATTAGGTGAAATATGAGGAGTGTGTTTGAAAACGTCTGAAAAAGAGAAATCCCGATCTAAGATAGTTTGTCCTTGTTTTGCAAGCTCCTCTGGGAAATATATCGTGTCTTTATTTCTACGATCGCCATCAGGAATTGTAATAGGTCTTTTCATGAAATGTCTGGCAATATATGCTAATGGCCGAGTAATTAACAGATTGGGAATATAACGAAAATTCACCATTCACTAACCCACTCCAAATAATTGAGAAAAATTCAGTACAATAAATACAACATAGACTATGTTCAGAATTGCCAGAGGAATCAATCTCTTCCATCCAATATCAAGCAATTGGTCTATTCTTACCCTTGGTAATGAGGCACGAATCCAGATATACAAGAAGATGAATATCCACAGCTTCACTTGGACAATTATAAAAGCAAGAAGAGTATTAGTCTCAATTTGACTATTTATATTTAGAGGATTAAAAGGTAAATAAGGTCCTCCCCAAAAAAGAAAGATTCCTATGAATGCACCAATCAAGAGGATGAAATATTCTGTCGCCATTGACATCATATATCGAAATCCTGTGAGTTCGGTCCTCCAACCCATAACCAATTCTGCTTCAGCCTCAGGAATATCAAAAGGAATTCTCTCTGTTTCAGCTGCTAACGAAGCCATGAACACTATAAATCCAATTGGCATCAGAATAGCAAAAGGCAATGAACCCAGTGTCGTAGTTTGTTGTTTTGCAATATCAATCAGAGAAAATGAATGTGTAGCCAAGACAACTGCGGCAACAGAGAGCATCAATGGAATCTCATAGCTAATCATTTGAGCTGCTGACCGGAATCCTCCCAGGAGGGAATATTTATTATTCGAAGACCATCCTGTAATAAGAACACCAACAG
This sequence comes from Candidatus Hodarchaeota archaeon, assembly GCA_016839665.1. The sequence continues at coordinate 2,393 of JAEOTU010000019.1, read as the reverse complement.
GATACAAAGAAAATAAAGCAAAGATAAGTAAAAAACCTACAGCAGGATCAGCAATCACTGTAACAGCACCGAGAGGTAATAATGCTCCTAGTATGAATGGAGGAGCAACCACAAAGGCAAAAAAGCCAATATTAAAAGGAAATTTATCGGCTTTTTCAGGTACAATATCCTCCTTGGAGAAAAATTTCAGGAACTCCGCGATATTCTGCAAGAATCCGAATTTCCATGTTCTTTTACCAAAAGGCCAAGAAAAGAAATGCCCATAATTGAAATCTATAAAAACAGGGCCCCGCGCGGTCCATGCACGTCCTGATGAGACCTTCCTTTCTAACCAGATTAACATGATTGTATTGATGATTAAAAATAAGAGAATAGTTGTCATTTCAAGCGCATCAATAATGAAAAACCTTATCGGACCATCTGAAGCGATTTGCGCGTCAGGAACTAAGTCTAAGCCACCTATCAATGGTAAGATAAACCCATCAACAAGCCACTCATACATACCATAACCCATATTCTTCACCTATCGGTCGATTTCCCCCATACAAAGATCTATACTTGCCACCGTAGGAGCAATATCTGCCACTTTTACCCCTCTGAGAATTGAATTTATTATTGCTAAATTAGAATAAGCAGGAGATTTAATCTTCACACGATAAGGAATTTTATCGTCATTTCCAATGATAAAAAAAGCAGCTTCTCCCCGAGGATCTTCTGTTCGGAAGTAAACATCGCCTTTAGGCAATTTTCGTGGAGGTTTTTGAAAAATTTCCCCCTCTGAAGGCATTTGGTCAAGCGCTTGACGAATTATATGATTTGATTGGAACATCTCTTCCATTCGAATCTCATAACGAGCAAAACAATCCCCAGCCGATCGTACAGGAACCTCAAAATCAAGGTCATTATATACCAAATATGGCTCAATCTTTCTTAAATCAGCTTTTACTCCTGATGCCCGTAACATAGGACCAGTAGCACCAAGATTTAAAGCAATTTCTTTGTTCAATATTCCAACATTCTCGCTTCTAAGCCTGAATACCTTTGAATCCTCTAGAATAGCTTTATATTCTTGAATTCGCTCATCTAGATAATATGTTAGGCTGCAACAATCGTCTTCAAACCCTTGTGGCAAATCACGGCGTAATCCCCCTGCAGTGAAGTAATTATACATCATTCGGGATCCTGTCACATGCTCCAACAGATCTAGCACATATTCTCTTTCCCGAAAAGAGATAACTTGCATGGAAATAACACCGACATCTGCAGAGAACGCGGAAATCCAAGTTAAGTGCGAAGCAATACGTTGAAGCTCTAACATAATTGTACGAATATACTGTACTCGATCATTGATCTCGATCTCCAACAGTTTTTCTACTGCTAAGGTGTAACATGCTTCCCAACTCATTGCTGCATTATAACAGAGTCTGTCGGTTAAAGGTTGTATAGAGTTATAAGGACGTGATTCAGCAATCTTTTCAATCATCCTGAAAATATATCCTATTAACACTTCAACATCGACCACGAGTTCTCCTGCTGTCCGTACTTTTAGAGTCCATAAACCATGATTTACAGGGTGTTGGGGACCCATGTGAATATACATTTGTTCACTCATGATTACTTACATTCCCGTCATTTAGCTTGAGGTTTGAATGAAAACGGTTTCTCGGGTAATTGATAATCACGGCGCATTGGATGCAGTTCTGAAATGTGTTTATGTTCATACTCATCCCATTCTTCGGGGAGAAGAATCCGTTTCAAATTCGGGTGATTTTCTACTTTAATCCCAAAAAGATCAAAGAGTTCTCTTTCATGCCAATTTGCTGATCCCCAAATAGAAGTTACAGAAGGAATTGTGGGAGTTTCACGATCTTCAATCTTGACATGAACCTGAATTACAGTTGCATCGCCGTCCCATCTATCTAGATGATACACTACCTCAAAATATGTCTCATAATCGACTCCTGAAATCGCTTCTAATGATGTAAACCCTAATTCGGAGGCAATGAACTGCATAACATCAACTATATCGTCTCCATGTATATGCAATCGAATACGATTAGTCGTGGTAATTTCTGCTGAGAATAATTTGACACCAAATTTATCCCTTAATTGAGTAACATGATTTTCTATTGCCGTCACTTCTCAACCTCCTTTTTTAGATCTTTATAACGTAATCTGAAATCAGTTACGGGAGGGGTTCGATCATAGAACTCCGTAGGTTCTTCAAGTAGTGGTTCAGGAATAAAAATTCCATCAGCTCTAATTTTTTCCTGGAGACGATGAAGACCAGCCCACATAGCCTCTGGACGAGGAGGACACCCAGGAACATAAACATCCACTGGCACCACTTGATCTGTACCTTCTAATATTGTGGGTGCTTGCCAGAAGGGCCC
>JAEOTU010000162.1 GCA_016839665.1 Candidatus Hodarchaeota archaeon | reverse complement strand
GCTCTCATTGCAGATTCATACGAGCATTCTTAGATTATTCTTTAATGTCATTGCATTATGCTGCAGGAACATTAAATTTAACACTGAACTAATCGTGATTAGACATCCATTATCCGCAGATCATATCGTGCAATATTAATCCTGTGCTATTAGTAGAATAAAGAGAGAAGAACAGTGTTTTCTCTAAAGTAAATCAGAAGGATCTACTTGTCTTGACATGGCTTTCTGGGTCATCCAATCTCTCAATGTGTCTGGAGGGTCTTCTGTTTGTGTAGAGTCTCTTGAAACCAAGGTGAGAGCTTCTTCAGGGCAAGAAATAGCACAGACACCACAACCAACACATCTTTTATGATCTACCTCACAAATTTCATCTGAAAATTTCAAGGCATCGAACTGACATCGGTCGACACACGTCTCACACCCCGTACACAACTCCTCATCAACACTCATTATGAAATTCGATTTAACAAAGGCCCGGGGTTGATTTCTTTGTGTTAACCCTCTAAGAACACCACAACAACATGTACAACAGTTACAAATATAGTAATGTCCCGATTTAATATTCATAGTACAATGGATAAGCCCTGCCTCTTCTGCTTCACGTAAATATTCTAGCGCTTGCTCTTTTGTTATAGTTTTTGTTATTTTACTTTCTGCAAACGCGTTCTCTCCGCTTGAAAAGGGTATGCACACAGTTTTGGGGTATTTGCACGGTTTACCAAGAAGCTCCTGCTGCTCTTTACAGATACAGTCGCGTACACCCCAGCTCTTAGCATTGTTAATGATTTCTTCAGCAGATTCATAAGGAAAGATTGACAACTCTGGTTCGATAACTTGGTTAATTGGTACTACCCGAAAGATTGAAGGTTCAGTTTCAAATAATTCATCCTTTCCTGCACTTTTCTGCAAATGTTCTTCAAAAATTTCGGCAAATTCCTTGTCCATTCTACCTAATTGTTCTTCGTAAATTCCCACTGCGAATGGCATTAAACCATAACGTCTTCCAGTATTTGTATTCATCGGATGAATTTGACCATTTGAAACCATTGTCTCTAGTTTCTCTTTTAGCCCTTCCAATGGAATATTCAATCTAGATGTAAGTTCTTCTACCGATTCAGCCATTAATTTCATTTTGCTGGCTAATTCTGCTTCCTCCGCTGTGAATATCCATTTCAAAAGCTTGATGTGTGTGCCATCTTCAGTTGGAGTAAAACCGTTTGGGATTTTATTCAAAGTCTCAGCTAATCTTTCATAGGGATCCAGTAATGTCTCTGTCAATTTTGAGGCTCTCCGTTGTACAACCAGTTTAATCAAAAAATTGATTTAATGATTACTAGATAATAAAAAGCTTAGCTAAAATAAAAAAAAATACCTGTTATTCTGATAATAAAAACAAAGATTCGTTTTCTTCTAGCCAGGTACTTATCTCATATTCGAGTAAAATCTCTTCATTGTCTGAATCATTAAGAAATGCCTGAACAGAGAGGAGTTCATCATAGTAGTCGCTGATTCTTCGAATAATTTCCGCCAAAAAATGTCGTTTTGACTTCTTGTCTGGCATGTATATTGCTCGATTCATAAACTCCATTGCAATGTTTAAGATATCCATTCCTGTTCTGAACTGTTCTGTTCGGTTCGTTTGAGATACAATCGCGATAGGTTTGTTGTGTTTTCGTTGCCACTTTTTGATAGCACGCCATAGAAATCCTCTGATAATATAATCACTAAATGGAACCATTGAAGCCATTTCTCTTGCAATTTCATGGTACAGTGTCCGTTGCTCATCTGTGAGAAAGACTAAATTTAGATCTTTACTAGCTTTAAGAATTCTCTCTTTATATGTCGTTGGAGGCGTTCTAAATTGTGAAAGAATTTGTAGAGTATCTCTCGACGCCAATACAAGCTCAAGGGACACCTCTTTCATCTTCTTCACCATTTGGTTGTAATCCTCCATTTTCAAGTTTTTTTCCTCAGAAGTGAAAATTAATTTTGAAAAGATTAGTTTTTCCAATTACTCTGAGTGCTCATTCCAAACAGCTTGATTAACGATCTACTAAAGACATTATAAGGCTATCCATCCCTGACCCATACAAAATAATAATGTCTGAGGATCAGTATTTCATATTACTTAAATGTGGTATTTGTCATATCCTCCCATCGTACCTTATAATTCTAAGCTATTTTTCATTGACAAACTCTTGAATAATCCTAAAACAATGATTCAAAAAGCTAGTAATTACTCTTTTTACCTAAGCTTACGATAGTTTCGCGCATAACCAAAGGAAGTATTCCACTCAAGAGGTACACAGGAGTAAGAGGAATGTAGAGAAGAATGATAAACGTATTACGGTCAATAATAGGCCAAGCAATAGAAAGAAAAGCGAAACAAAGGAAGAAAACCATAGAAAATATTAGGAAATAAGAAAATAACTCCAATTTTCGGGTCCAGTTATTAATTATAATATTCCTTCTTTCAGTCCCAATTTTCATTTTTTGATTAGTATGATACTTATTCGCAAGATAAACAAACAGTAAATAGTATATCAATTCAAAATGTCCATCTAAGGTTCCAATAATTTTAGCTGCTAATGAATTGTAAGCAGGGCTAAGATCCTCAAAAGTAAAAGGATTAATCCTAGTTCTATCTCCAAAGGCTTGGAAAGGCCAAAAAAGAGTGACGCCATCAAAATAAAACATGTCCAATGCGACATGTAATCCCATTCCCACTGTTAGACCAATAATAAATGGAAAATACATTATTCGAGCAGGTTCAGAACTGAATTTAATGAGAAATCCAATGAGAAGAATTAGGAAAATAACTACAAGACTATGAGTCACGGATCTATGAAAAGCTATTGTCAAATCAGTATCATTCGTCAGTATATAAATCAACACACTTCCTAAAAGATCTAAATCAGGTACTACAGACCCAGTAACAAGCCCAACTCTAATATAATCATGTTTTGGATCAAGTTTACTTGCCAAGAGTAATCCTAACAAACCATGAAATCCAGTTGGGGGCATTTCGATGTTCAACTCATCGAGTTATCGCAAATTTGCCAAGATTGATAACCTTCGAAGATTTTCACTAGTAAATTTTAATTAAAAAGATAATTGTACACATTATTTAGAAGTATCTGAAAAAGATACGAAAGAACAATTAGTGGAGACAATGTGAATGGTTATCCGGGCAACAGGTCGAGTAACACGAGTTCTAAAACGAGCACTTCCCCAAGGCTTCCGAGGCGTGTATAAAATTAACATTGTTGGTTCAACAGGAGCAGGAAAAACGGCATTCTTGCGGTGTTTATTAGGTGATCTTTTTGAACCAAGAACAGAAGCCCCTCGCCGCTCAAAAACTGAAAATCTCGTTGATTCTACTCATACTTGGTTTCGTATAGGCAAATCAGAAAAGGAATCGACAACAACCATCTCTTTGAACACTGCTGGTATTCTTTTTGTACGCACGTTGTACAACTCAATCGAATTCCATCCTGTTCAAATGGTTGACTCCTTATTGCTTCGTGATGATATTGAAGAAATTTGGCAATTAGTATTCTTTGATAATGCGGGTCAAGAACGTTTTGATTTCATGCCTCAACTAACAATGAGAGGATCAGACGCGGTTATTATACTTGCTGACGGTACTAACATGAGCAGTATCGAAAAGGTTTCGTTCTATTTAGACTTGGTACGTGAGGAAGAGTATCGGGCAAGTGATGGCATGTTTAAAATACCAATTCTTGTCCTTATAAATAAAGCAGATCTCTTAGATCGTGGTTGTTTCATTAGTTTGAATAGTGTACGACATATGATCGGTTCTGATCCAAATTACGATTATTATGAAACCTCAATGGTTACTGGAGACGGAGTACACGATTCAGTACGAACTTTGGTTTCACGATTAAGAGAAAATGCTATTTAAAATTTAAATCTTTATTCATTAATTATTATTGGTTTTTCTCCTTTTTTTTTTATTATTAAAAGCAACAACTGGAAATCCCAACAATTTTCCATAAATAAAAGGCAAACTCAAGTTTTTTTTTACACCATTCCCAAGTTTTCGAGTCGTAGACAGTGTGAAATAATTTTTAAAATCTTGTTCTTATGGAAAAGAAAAGTATATGGGGCCATTTTGTTGTCAGAACGTAAGCTTGATGAAATTGAAACTATGTTCAAGAAGACTAAACGACCTAAAGTGATAATTGACAAATATCCCAAGATTGATAAAATTGGG
>JAEOTU010000161.1 GCA_016839665.1 Candidatus Hodarchaeota archaeon | reverse complement strand
ATATCCTACCATTTACGATGAAACAATATGATTCAGGGTTTTATCAATTACAATCTCTTCCAAGTAGCATATACGAAGAATTCTACCGCATGTCTATGTCAGTTGAAGATACTCTAACCACAACAATTACAACATTTGATGAGAACGTATTCATCCCTTTTAAACAAAAATTCATTTCCACAATACATAACCGATCGGAAGAAAACCCCAGTAAAACAGTCAGTACTTTTTCTAGAGACTTCCCCAAATTCTTTAAGCTTCATCAAGATCTGTTGACTATACTTCACACTCAGGCAAAACAAGTTTCAGACCACCAACATTTATCCTTCAGTATCTTCTCTCCAATACTTCGAAAAATCAGAATGCAGAACATTTTAAGAGAATACTTTGAAATAAAGAGTCGAAGAAAACGGATTGAGTTGAAGATAGACCCAGTGAAATTGGATTCAGATCAGATTATCGAAAAAATTACTCCAATTGTAGGAATTCAATGAACTTAAGAACTATAATAAGTATTCTAAGAAAGCCAGCTACATATCGTAAAGGTAAACCTTGAGAATATCGAATAATTTATCCAAATCTTTGTACGGACTATAGATTGCAGAGATATATGAAATTCCAAATTTTGATTCTGAAAATGTAGCCTTAAATTCATCCATTGTTGGAGCAAAATGAGATAAAAAGTCTACTGCTTTTTCCTTAATAACAGCGTCTATTTTAAATAACTCTTTATCTATGTTCTCGGGTAAAAAAATATCACATTTATTAACAACAAAGTGGAATATATATTTAGTGCTTCCAGCCATTTCATCGGCTTTTTCTGGTTTTAAATCTAATGAATCTAAGAAGTAATTATAGCTATCCTCCATAGCTACCCTCTGTTCCTCAACGGATTGGTCGGGATCAAGCAGAAATAACATACCATCGGTTTTGAATTTTCGCATAGCTTCACGCCATTTCCGACGAAGCTTGTAATCACCTGGGTTATCGATGGCAACAATCCGATATTTTCGATGAGCCTCAGGTAAATACCATGGATAGGCATCAGAACTCTTTAATCTGATCTTTTTCTCTTCGATGTTTATCTCAAGTGTCTTTTTACTCCTAATCTTTTTTACATCTGTTCCTTTCATCCGATCAACCAGTGTAGTTTTCCCTACTCCAGTATTTCCCAGAACTGTCACACGAATATCTCTATCAAACACTCTCAAACCTCATATTAATCATTGAATTTGAGTGGAACACTATTCATCTCTTCAGTCATAGAAATGAAAAGTCCTTTAAAAATCATTACTTATTAAAGAGGAAAGGAATAATTCTACGAAACCATCTAATCACTTCTAATAGACTGGATACTAAATAAATATCAATTGGACAATATTTTCAGCGAACCAAATTCTTTCCTTAGATAACACTAATTTGCCTTAACACTATTTCATATAAATGAGGGAAGAATTGTCAATATCAGTGATTTCCTCTTCATTTCACTAAGGAGAAACCTATTCTGCCCAAATTTCAACTAATTTCCCCATATAAACCACGTGGTGACCAAAACCCTGCTATCAAACAACTTACACAGGGAATAAAAGAGGGAAAGAAGTACCAAACACTATTAGGGGTCACAGGCTCAGGTAAAACATACACTATAGCTAATGTCATCGAAAATGTGCAAAAACCAACATTAGTACTCTCTCATAACAAGACGTTAGCTGCACAATTGTACCAAGAATTTAAGGAATACTTTCCTAAGAATGCAGTGGAATATTTTGTGTCTTATTACGATTATTACCAACCAGAGGCGTATTTACCGACCACAGATCGTTACATTGAGAAAGACTTCGATATTAATGAACAGATTGAGGCTCTACGAGCTTCTGCAACACGTAGTCTCCTCGAACGCGACGATGTAATTGTAATCGCTAGTGTAAGTTGTATATTTGGTCTAGGTTCGCCTGAATTCTATAAAAGTATGAGTCTTCACATAAAGCAGGGGATAACTATTTCAAAAGAAGAGATCCTCTCAAAATTAGTTGATATTCAGTATGAACGAGAGCCAATGGTTTTGGAACGCGGAACAATCAGATGTCGAGGAGATACGATAGATGTATGGCCTACTTATGAAGACAACAAAGCCGTACGTATTGAGCTTTTTGGAGATGAAATCGAACGTATTAAGCATATCCATCCTCTCACAGGGAAAACACTAGCAGAGCTTGACCAAACTATCGTTTTTCCAGCAAAACATTATGTTCGTCCCAAGGAAGAACTTAGAGAGGCACTTGGGGGAATCCGTAAAGAATTAAGAATGCAACTCAAAGAACTAAGAAAAGAAAATAAGATCATTGAAGCTCACAGACTACAACAACGAACATTATACGATTTAGAGCTACTCGAGGAAGTAGGGCATTGTCCAGGAATAGAAAACTATTCTCGCTTCTTTGAAAAACGTTTAGAAGGAGAACCTCCCTATACGTTATTGGAATACTTTCCAGAGGATTATCTACTCATAATAGATGAATCACACATGACAATTCCTCAAGTGGGGGGGATGCGAGAAGGAGATCTCTCTCGGAAAAGGAATCTAGTGAATTATGGGTTTCGACTCCCTTCGGCGTTTGACAATCGTCCTCTAACCTTCAACGAATTTGAAGTTAGAATGGGACAAACAATATTTGTAAGTGCTACGCCTGGCCCGTATGCTCGTAAAAAAAGTGGAAAAGGCAATATAGCAGAACAAATAATCAGACCTACAGGATTAGTTGATCCAGAAATTATCGTCAAATTAAAATTGGAAAATCCGATTGATGACTTAGTAGGAGAAATTCGTCAAACCACAGATCGAGAAGAACGAACTTTAGTGACAACTTTAACCAAAAGGATGGCAGAAAATCTTGCTGACTATTTAGATGAAATCGGAGTGCGTGCACGTTATTTACATTCAGAAATCAAGACTCTAGAGCGAACTGACATCTTACGTTCATTACGATTAGGGGAATTCGATGTGCTTGTGGGAATCAATCTCTTACGAGAAGGACTTGATTTACCCGAAGTTTCCATGGTTGGGATTTTAGATGCTGATAAACAAGGATTTCTCAGAAATGAACGATCACTCATTCAAACTATTGGTCGTGCGTCTCGTAATGTTCATGGGCGGGTAATTTTCTATGCTGATAAGATTTCAGAGTCTATGGAAATGGCTATAGCTGAAACAAAACGGCGACGACGAAAACAACTGAAATTCAATGAGAAAATGGGAATTAAACCTCAAACAATAATTAAAGAAATACGTTCTCCACTTGTAGAACTTAAGGCATCTTTTACTGACATTAAACAAGAAAAAATTCCAGCCGAGGACCTTCCAGAATACCTAACAGCCCTGAGAAAGGAAATGCAAATTGCTGCGAAAAATCTTGAGTTTGAAAAAGCAGCATCTATCCGTGACATAATTTTTGAGATCGAAAAACCAAAAGGGAAAAAAACTCCAAGAATCTTAGACAGAAAAAAATGATCGTCTAAAACAGACGAATTTTGCTAGTCTTAAAATTCTATTTGTGAATTGCACGACCGAGTGCACATAATACTGCTTCTTTGATTGTTTCATAAAGAACAGGATGGGCATGTTGAACTTTAATTAAATCTTCAGCTTTCATCCTGTTCGCTACTGCTAATGTTCCTTCTGCAATCAACTCTGTTGCATGAGGGCCAATAATATGGACACCTAGGATTACATTTGTTTTCGCGTCAAGGATGACTTTAACAAACCCACGATTTGATCCTGCAATAACTGCTCGCGCGTTTCCTTGAAATGGAAATGATCCGACCAAAATATCTCCATATTCTTCTTTTGCTTTATCCTCTGATAATCCTACCGCCGCAACTTCAGGATTTGTATATATAGTACTTGGAATAGCATGATAACTCATTTCAGACTCATGACCTAGAGCATTTTCAGCAGCCACCTCGCCTTCCTGAGACGCAGTATACGCAAGCATTGGTGATGGTAATCCTTGGATTACATCCCCAATTGCATACACATCTGGAATATTTGTTTCCATCTTAGTATTTACAAAAATCCCTCGTTGGTATTTCACTCCAATTGCCTCAAGATTCAATCCTTCAACTACTGGAGCTCGTCCAATCGAAACCAAAACATATTCAGCTTCGATATTCTGTTCTTTCCCTTCTGAATCTGTAAACGTTACCCTTTTATTTCCTATGGGTGTATCTGAAATTCGAGTTACTCGTGATCCTGTGTGTACAATCATTCCCACTCGTTTAAAAGCAGATTTAAGCTCTTTTCCTAGGTCAGGATCTTCCATAGGTATTAATCGAGGGAGCATCTCCACAATAGTGATTTTAGATTCCTCAAAACACCTGAAAATACATGCAAATTCTCCACCAATCACACCTCCTCCAATAACTATCAAGCTTTTGGGGATATGACTTAATTGAAGAATATCGGTACTTGTTAACACTTTTGTGCCATCAATTCCTGGAATGGGAACAAAAAAAGGTTTACTTCCCGTAGCAATGATGGTTTTTTTCGCAACAACTTTATAGCTCGTTTCATGACCCCAAACAGAAATAGTGTGGGGATCAAGAAAACTCCCCTCTCCATTTAAGACTTGGATGTTGTGTTTCTTCATTAAGAAGTTTATCCCTCTCACAAGACGTTTTACAATAAGGGTCTTTCTCCTCTGAACTTTGGAATAATCAACCCCTAAATGTTCCGATTTCAACCCAAATTTTGCCATCTCTCGTAATGCTTTGCACCGCTTTGCAGACTCAACCAAAACTTTTGTTGGGATACATCCTCGATTGAGACAAGTTCCTCCAATTTCCCCTTTTTCAATCAGTACGACTTTCGCTCCCAACTGTGCTGCACGAATTGCTGCAACGTAACCACCTGGTCCCCCTCCAATAATTGCAATATCGGTATTGATAGTCTCTTCCATATACAAACAACTCTATTATGATATATTTTCAAGGATGAGCAATATTATTCATTTAAATGAATTCTTTAACTACATTGTATTGCTGATTTCAATGGCGCTTTCCTTTTCTAAAAACTGATCATAAAGATAAAAACTTGAAATGAGTTTCTTTAAATCCAGTGTGATACCGTAACTTTACCAATCAGGAATAAATTGCAATTAATCTTATAATTGTCTTTATAAGATCAAATTGATTTACGCATATCAACCATCTTTCCCGTTCGATGTAATTGGGATTGTCAGAATCAGTAGAAAATGATTAATATTTCCTTTCACGGCTGAATTGATTATGGCACTTGATATTATACAAGTGATTGGCCTAGTAATCTTCATTGGAACCTATATCCTGATTTCTACTGAGAAGCTACATCGCCCCATTTCAGCTCTACTAGGAGCCAGTGTGATTTCAATTCTATTGATTGTCACACAATGGGAATACGAAGGTCATGTAACAGATTTCCATACGATTATCTCTCGAGTGGAATGGAATACCATTATCTTCATTACAGCAATGATGATCATTACGATTATTTCTAGCAGATCAGGTCTGTTTCAATATGTCAGCATTATAATAGTCCGATTCACTCGAGGAAATCCTAAAACGTTATTAATCTCATTATCTCTCTTGACTTTCATTATCAGTTTCGTTTTTGATGTCATCACTACCATGTTGATCATCGCACCTCTCACAGTTGAAATCTATAAGATTTTAGAGTTCGATTTTCGGCCAATCCTAATTGTTGAAGCAATAACGGCGAATTTTGCCTCAATTTCCTCATTGGTAGGGAGCATTCCTAACATTGTTTTGGCGGATAAGAGCGGAGCTTCATTTATTGACTTTATGCTAGTTATGGGACCACTTAGCCTTATATTATTAGTAACAGCTCTCCCTATTTTTTATCTCATGTCAAAATCGAGTTTCATTCAACCTGCAGAATCACTAGTTGAAGAAATCTTCTTATTAGACCCAAATGTTCTTGTGGAAGACAAGCGAAGTCTTTACGTTGTTTTAGTTGGCTTACTTGTATTAGTAATCGGATTTATTTTTGGAGGTGCTGTACATTTGAAAGCAGCTGAAATTGCATTGCTTGTAGCCGCGGGTTTGTTACTATTTTCAGGAATGCATCCGAAAGAGATCTTTAAGGAAGTTGAATGGATATCAGTCTATTTCATTATTGGCCTTTTTGTCCTCGTTGGTTCAATTGAAATTCTAGGCTTACTTAAGCTTCTTGGAGAACTACTCACCCCTCTTTTAGCAGCTCCTCTCATAATTTCTCTTCCTTTCATCACCTTTGGCATTGGCTTTATGTCAGCAGTTGTTGATAATATTCCAATATCAGCAGCAATGGCCCCAATTTTCTCTGATCTTCAAGGAGCAGGTATTATAGGAGCGATTGACTGGTGGGCTTTGGTTATCGCCGTGAATCTTGGAGGATATATTCTACCGATTGGAAGCCCAGCAAACATTCTTGCGATAAATCTATCAAATAGGGAGGAAAGTCCAATATCTTTCATGGATTTTATGAAAATAGGGGGGATTTTAGGCCTTCTTCATCTGTTAATTGGCACTGTTTATTTGATTTCCCTCTCGACATTTGGATTAATCTAGAATGTCACATATTTTACCAGAAATACCTCCATTGAAGATTATGTCTGAAATTTTGTTTCCAACTTTTTGTAGCAAGGGGAGAAACGGGTATCTTGGATGAAGTCCACCTCTAATTCCTCAATTATAAAAAAATACAGGGAAGGAAATTTCGTTGTAAGATGAACCATTTCTGTAAGACGAAGATAAATTTGTGAAATTGATCAGTAATTTGATAAACCGTCAGAGTTATAAAATATAAAATTGAGAAAAAATTCCCAGTATCTAATGATTTTTAGGTCAAAGAAGGTGGATATTTTGGCAAAGATCTGGAGAACACCCGAATTGAGAGTTTTAGTCCTATCTAACCCAGAAGAGAACGTTCTGATGGCGTGTAAGTTTGCGGGCGCAGGTGCCGGTCCTAGTACTTCAGATTCTCTTTGCTATATGTTTGATTTTATCGAACAGACTTGTGTCTTGTGTTCATCTTATGTGCCCTCATAAGAATCATCATTTTGAGCCCAACCCCCAGTCCAGTCTGATAGTATCGAAGGAAGGAATTGTATTAGATTTCGATTATTTAGATTAATTTAAACTCTACCTAAGCATAATACCAAAGGGGTTTGGAGAATTTGCAATGAATTCTACTATTTGCCAAAAAGATAGTCTATATAAATAGTAGTGTAAGTTTATTACATAGTGTAAGTTTCTTACAGAATGATTATAGAGGAGTTAATTATAATGAGTAACAACCATAGAGAGGATGAAGAACCCCAAGAGGAAGAAGAGGAGTTTTCTGACCTCAAAGAATCAATGCGGGAAATGAAACAGGAATTTCGTGAACAAATGCGGGAGTTGAAGGAAGAAATAGGAGATATCAAAGAAGACCCAGGCCGCCCAAGAAGAAGACCACGTCCACGAAAACGTAAACCTTCTCACTCTATTCGCATAGATGCTGAAGAATGGGGAGATTGGGGTGAGCAATTTGGGTCAACCATTGAGCACTATATCGGGGGGATATTGGATTCAATCGGTGATACAATCGACCGATCGGTTGGCTCACTTTTCCAAACCCCCTCTAAACGTCGCGGACGACGGGGGAAGCGAAGAAGAAAAGAACCGTTTTTTGTCCCTGAAGAAGAATTAGAAGAGTTTTTCATTGACGGATCAAAAATCATGACTGCTCTCTCCGATCAAACTCGATTGAAAATGCTTAAAGAGCTCGAAAAAGAGCCTCTCAGACAATCAGACCTGTCTGATAGAACTAATACTCGTGGAGGTAACTTTAAACATCATATTACAATTTTAAAGGACGAAGGATTGGTTCGTCAAGAGGGAGTCCGTGAACGCTACATGCTCACTTTTTCTGGACGTGAAGCCCTGAAACTCGTTGAGTTCCTATATTCTAGTGCAAAACGACGTATTCCAGTTCCAATCTACGCTAGTGATGAAGAAGAAGTGGAGCAACAGGATTTCTCTGAAGAGGAAGAATAATTTTGAAAACGATTCAATTAGGAGACGATCTCTATGATTGGCACGGAGACGCAGAAATTATTTCCACTCCATTTTACAAAATCACTTTGATCGAACCAGTCAAAATAATGGAAGTGATTACTGACGATTCGACAAATGGAATAGTCATTTTAGGACGTATTGAGGCAGTAGTGGATTCAATTATCTACACAGAGTCTCATGGTGCTGTTGGAAATACTACTAATTTCTCAGGGAAAAATTTGGTTGTTTTAGGTCTTCCAATCACGCAATTAACGAATAATATCAAACAAAGTGTGACTAGTGAGAATGACACCCAACAATGGAAAGTAGAAGCTCAA
The DNA here is from genome assembly GCA_016839665.1 of Candidatus Hodarchaeota archaeon. The sequence goes on along the minus strand of JAEOTU010000161.1, from coordinate 3,071 downwards.
TTGATGATTAAAAAGCTTAAAATGCGAATTGAGGATCCTGATTCTTCCTTCCATGTCAATTTCGATGATCATCATGAGCATGTCATCTTTGGTCGCCGAAATTTTCTATTAGTTGGATCTGAAAAGAAATTCGTGCTAATTCACAAAAGACAGATTTCAGTCCGAGAAGGAGAGACTAAATTGGTTCAAATCGACCAAGAAGGAATAATAATTGCCAAAAACCAGAGGGTCTTCCATCTAGGAAGTGCTTCCAGAAATAATTGTGGAAATATACTAGGGGAATTCGGAGTGAATGTTGCGTCTACGGTGCTCGATCAAATACTTTGGGATTGATCCCTGATTTTAGATTATGAAGTAGTCGATTCTAACTTAATTTAATACCCACGACCCGTGAAAAGATTTAAGAAAGATAATATGTCTTTTCTCATTAATTTATTTTTCATTTTGTCAATTTTTTTACTCTTATTGTCATGTTGAGTTAGTTTATCTTTTTTAGTCAATTTACTCTTCATCTTCTTTCTTAATAATATGTAAATTCCATGTAATATTCTGACATTTCTCCTTTTAAATTCTACGATTTCGTAAGTTAAATGTCTGGTAAATTTAAAATCTCGAAACGTTGTGAAACTAATTGTGGATCAATGCTTGGGGAGTTTGGGGTGAATGTTTTTTCTTCAGTTCTCGATCAAATTCCATGGGATTAATTCCCAATTTTATCTGTTTCCCAATTATTACCTATTCGAATCACTTACAAAGATGAACGCCCACTCAAACGTGCAATTTTCTGTGCTTCTTTAAGATAAGCTTCAATTTGTGCTTGTTCAAGTCGTTCTTTTAGCGGGGCATTTTTTTCAGACAATTCAGACCATTTATGCAATTCATTTTGTAATTTTTCTTGTTCATTTGTGATTTTCAACTGTAATTGATCCAATCCTCTTTCCTCTGCATTGATTTTCGCCTGTTCAAGTAGCTGATCTGCGCCTTGGGCATCGCCCTCCACTAACGAAAATTTTGCCCGTAGTATTAACGATTCAACCATCAGTGGAGACAAGTGTTGATTGAAAGCGATATCATAAATTTGAGTCAATAACCCCTTGATCTGTTGTAAAACTTCCTTTTCCCCATAGAACTTCAGCTCTGCTATTAATAATTCACACAAATTCAACATAGCAGTAAGTGTTGTATCGAGAAACACAATATCATCTTTTACCAACTGTTGAAGCATTTCCAAAGCTTTGGCTTTTTCTGACATCCGGGCACTAGCCTTTAGTATCAGGGCTTCTGCCAACTTACAAATTTGAGTTATAATTTTATTGGTCTCATGCTCATTGATCTGTTGAAGACGTTGTAAGTAGTGGTGTGCTTGATCACGATTTCCTCTCTCGATGTTTGACAAGATTAGATGGAAAATCCCTATAGAATAAGCATAGTCTTGCTTGCTCCCTGCTTCTTCTAAACGTTTTATCAACTGTTTCGCATATTCGATAGACTGATCTAAATCACCTTTGAAATAATGAATATAACCAATATTGCCAAGACAATATGCAATGTCAGATTTATTGCCGAATTCCTCGGCTATCTTCAAACTTTTTTGCGCGTATTCTAACGCTAGGTTCAAGTCGCCTTTCAGAGCCGTCCCTCTGCCAAGATTATTGAGAGTATAACCAATTTCTTGTTTGTCGTCGATTTCCTCAAACATTGTCAAACTCTGGTGATGGTACTCCATTGCTTGGTTCACGTATCCCTTCAAGTAGTAAATATTTCCTTTATGGCGAATTAAAAGAGCTTCCCTCTGAGTGACAGCGTTCTGATCTGTTGTGATTTTAGTAAGCTCTTGTAAACCTCGTTCAATCACCTCAAAACTCTCATTAAGTCTTCCAAGCTTCCATAACACCTCTTCTTGGACAATTAGAGCATCGACAATATGTAATTGCTTATCCAATCTTTGACTCTCTTTTATCGCCTCTTCAGCGAGTTTTAATGCTTCCTCATACCGTCCCTGATTTCTCAGTATCATACTTTTCGACAAGAGAATCCTAAGTTGATCAATAGGTGCAAGAACACCCTCTTTTTCCAGCTTCCCAAGTCCATCTAATGCTTCTTTGAACTGTCCTTTTTTTATGAGCTGGTCTACCTGTTGAAACTCCTCGGATCTCGTCATCATCACTCGGATGTCTTCACGATTATTACTTTATAAATATTTGACCAAATCCTCCTCAAGGACAGAGAATCCTCAAAATACCCGTAATTTATCCCGAATAAGCCTGAAGTTTACGTGCTCCACCAAGTTCAAGTCTACGAATATTCTTCAGAATGTCTTTCACATGGTCTATAGTATGTTGAATTTCATTTGATTCAGGGATTCTTTGAATATTTTGGGATACTTCCTCCCATTGATCTCCAAGATTCTTGTAATACTCACCCAACTCCGCTAGTGAGTCATCATTGCAAATTTCTGCAGATTCGTTCAAGAATTGCGAATATAAATATCTAAACAGACCCCCACCTGTCCCATAATCAGATATAAACCCTGATATTTCACCACAACGCTCCTGAAGTGTTTTACTTGGTAAATCTGGTAAAGTTTCTAGACTTTGAGAGAATTTACTAATTGCATCTAAACCACCAGTCATCCCAAAAATCCGCATCATTCTACTTTTCTTCTGGATATTCTTCCCATTGGTTTGAATCGCATCTGGTATGACATCTTTAAAATCGGGAAAACTTTCAGGAAAAGTAAATTCATAAATAAAATTGCGGGGATCCATCCATCGATCATAAGTCGAATTTCTAGCAGCAGTTAAATCTTCAAGTGAGATCTCTTTCATATCAGGGAACTGTGTGTCAGCAATTAAAACCGTAGACTCCTCAGAACTATAGCCAACTACCACGATTGCATGTTGGCCAAAATGAAAATCCTCTGGTAACTCTTGATAAGGTAAATAAGCCATGTCAACATTAAGTGCAGCGGGAATATTGCTTTTTATCATTTTTTTGAGTCGTAGCCAACCTTCTTCTTCATTCGTGGTCTGAAATTTATTTAGCTTGATATTCAGAAGCTTACAAAGATT
>JAEOTU010000160.1 GCA_016839665.1 Candidatus Hodarchaeota archaeon | reverse complement strand
TTTTTAAGATGTCACTGGATTTCCAGATACTATTTGGGGAGTATTCCCCGATTATTCTTTTTGTTTGTTCTCCATCACAAACTTTATAAATATCGCGAGTTATTGTTTGTTCGGTAGTTCGATTAAAATTCATTTAGGGGTTACACCACTCACTAAATGAAGAACTACCATTTATAAAGTTACCGTTCAATGGAAAAAAAGGGAATTATTAAATTTCATAGTTACGGGAAAACTGAAACTTTAATATTTTAAAAAATATGATCCTCCATTGCTCGATGAGCTGCATTCGCTATCTCTGAGACATAAAGTCGAGTAATATCATGATGAGTTATCCAACCAATTAACTTTGGAAACTCATTTGCTTGTTTCGATGTTTTTTCTGCTACAGGAAGACGTGAAACGTCCATCTTTTCCATAATATGAACTGCATGCATTAAAGTTGCATCCTTATCAATGCAAACAAGACGTTTCTCCTTTTTTAGTAATACATCAAATACAATCCAATCCTTAGGAGAGCTATGTAATGCGTTCTGAACATCACTTAGAGTAATAACTCCAAGGAAGATATCCTTTTCAATAATTGGAAATCCCTCATGACGGGTGGTTCTAATAAGTTCCATAACCGTTTCTAATCTTGTTTTAGTATCAACAACAACTAATTTTTCACGAGGTGTCATTGCTTGTTCAACAGTGATGGAATCAAGGATATCAGTTCGTGATTCCTGTAAGACAACTCCTCGTCTAATTAATTTTAGGGTATAGATGTTTTCTTTTTCGATAACACTAGATATTGCCCAACTGATCGTCACTACAATCATTAGTGGAATAGTCAAAAAATAGTCTTCAGTCATTTCTGCCGTCATGATAATGGCTGTTAAAGGTGCTCGACCCGTTCCCGCGAAGAAAGCAGCCATTGCCAATAATGCTAGAAGAGCAATTGGAACATTTACTATAATAATAATATCATCAACAATTATTCCAAAAATGGCTCCAAGCATAACCCCCAGAAATAAAGTAGGCGCAAAAACTCCACCTGAACCTCCAGATCCTACCGTAAAAACTGTATTGAGAGCTTTTAACACAAACAATAAAGTTAAAATTAAAAGGGTGAGGAAAATAGAATCTTCGACTAGAGTACTTTGGAAAACAGCGTCCATAGGGAGATAAGTGCGCCCCATGACAGTGTAGGTTTCCCATTGATCACCCACGAAGAAAAAGGTTAAAATTAATGTTAAACCTACAAATAATCCTCCAAGGGCTGGTTGTAATATATCAGGGGTTTTGATTTTTTTATTCAGATATTCTATCATGTCTTCAGCTTTATAAAAGAATTTAATCCACAAAGCAGATCCAATTCCACAAATAATTCCTAGGATAATGAAAAGAGGGATTAAATAAGGCTCATTATATTCTAAAGGGGGAAAACCAATGAACGCGGGTTCTGATCCTAATAAAAATTGCCCTGTAACTACTCCAACAACAGCAGCAACAATAATTGGGATTATTAACCCTGTAGCAGCACCTTCTCCAAGTAGAACTTCAAGAGCAAATAATGCCCCCCCAATTGGTGCATTAAAGGTTGAAGCTATTCCTGCTGCTACTCCAGCTACAACTAAAGTACGAAGCTCTTTTGGACTGAGACTTAATTTTTGACCCACAAAAGAAGCAAAACCTGCTCCTATTTGTGCAATTGGCCCCTCACGACCTGCTGATCCACCTGTACCAATTGTTGTGGCAGAAGCGATGATTTTGACAAAAGGAACACGTAAATTCATTCTTCCATTTTTTAAAGCAACAGACTCCAAGACCTCTGGAACACCATGTCCTTTTGTTTCTTTTGACACTCGAGAGGTGAGATAACCAACAATTACACCTCCGATAATTGGTGCAAGAAGGAAAGGTAGCCAATTAATTTGAGATAATCCAATAGAATTCATAAATTGTATAGGTATATTAAAAAAGATCTCATAAATGAAAATAATCGCAAAACGAAAGATCCATGAACCGAATCCTCCAACTATTCCTACCCCAATGGCAAGAATGTTAAGTTTAACCAATGAGGGGACTTTTGTACGTCTTTTTTCGAAGAAAGTTTTAATTTGGCTAAAGATAGAATTAGATGGATGTGATTCTTCAGAAAGAACACTATTCGTTTAGAATGCCTCCAAAAAAAATACTAATATAAAATTCAAATTTTTAGTAAAATTCTTCTGGAATAAGACTGATTTCGTTAGAGTTTAAAGATATTATCTCACTAGGTTATCTGAGGTTTTTTTGTTTTCTAAATCCTTAGATCGAAAATAAGAAGCTATTTGATGCTTTTTATGTTCAACTAGAAAAGTATAATGCTCAACAACAGTCTCTTCGTTTGGATCTGATCCAGGGACTGTCGTAATATCACTAGAATCGACTGATGATGCGGTTGGTGGGGGAGGTTCTGAATTAACTAACTTTTTCCTAATAATTAATGCGGTTCTTTTGAGTCTGGTAATTTTTTTGATTATCTGAACCGCAGACACAAATTATAAGTTTGGAATAAGTGGATCAAGAAGCCATTTTTTCCATTAGTCTTGCAATGCAAATTTGACCTAACTTGAAGTCTTTTACCTCGATGTTCTCATCTGGGGAGTGTGCGTTGCTATTAGCGTTTCCTATGCCTATTGAAAGGACAGGAATGTGTTTAGAGAAGAGATAGAGCGGGCCGGAGCCTGCTGACCATGGATGAACAAGTGGTTCATGACCATACACTTCTATCATAGTATCTTCAACCAATTGGACGAAAGGATCTGTTAATGGCGTGAAAGCTGCTGGATACCCCTCAAACCATTCAATGTCAACATTAAAGTTATGTTCTTTGAAATGTTTCCGAAGCTTTTGAATGACATCTTCTGGTGTCTGAATCGGTACCAATCGGAAGTCTAACTTGGCATGAGCCTCGGCTGGTAACACTGTTTTTCCCCCTTCTCCTTGCCAGCCTGACCAAATTCCACATATGGTACAGGTGGGGCTTAAATAGTATTTTTTTAGCATTTCCACGCCTGTTAATCCATGTATAAACTCCCTCACGCCTAAAACTGTTTTGAATTTTTCTTCGTCAAATTCTTTCTTAATTTTAATGATGGTTCGTAGAAGTTCATCGGATGGTGGGATGATTTGGTCATAATAGTTCTCAATAAGAATCCTGTCCGTTTTATCGTCTCGAAGTGAAGCTAATGCCGCAACAAGATGATTCGCAGGATTTTCGACAACTGCACCATACGCCGAATGAAGATCTTTTTTTGGCCCCATAGTTTTGACTTGGACATAACAGATTCCTTTGACTCCTGCCCAAATTTCTTGGAAACCAGAGGCATTTTTCCCTCCAAATTCCCAGATGCATGATGTTTGATCTGCAAATAAGAAATCATGATGTCTTTCAACATATTCTCCTAAATTTGGACTTGATACTTCCTCCTCTCCCTCAATAACAAATTTAACATTGACTGGGAGGTCTCCCTGTAATTCTTGAAGCATTTTTACTGCATAAACTCTTGAAATAATATGCCCTTTATTGTCAGCTACACCCCTACCATATATCTTTCCTTCTCTAATTTCAGGCTCAAATGGGGGACTAGTCCACAGATCAAAAGGTTCTGCAGGTTGGACGTCATAATGATCATAAAATAACAGTGTTTTCGGTTGATTGTTATCTAAAACAGCTGTAAAAACGGGTTGCCCTTTTGTTTCAGCTGTTGAGACTTTAAATCCTAATTCGTTGAAAATCCTCGTTAGCTCTGAAATAGCTTGCTCTGAATTTTCCCCACCTTTAGCTGTTACAGTTGGAATCCGAATTAGCTTGAATAAATCCTCGATAGCCTGATCAAAATTTTCTTCTACATAATTCTCCATGTCTTGAATCGGTAACATCCTTTTCTCTTCCTAACTTGTTGAAAAAAGCATTGAAAGGACGTTAGTGACTTGTTTAATAAGACATTCGTTAAATATTAGTTATAGGAGGGAGAAGCTAACTAATGAGTTTGTTCACAAGTAAGGATCTTAGCGGCTCGAAATCTTCTGGTGGAAGAAGATTCTTATTGTTTAGCTCTGTGAGTTGTTTTAAAATTGAACCAATCTCCTCAGAATTCAGTTCAGAGAATGGTAAATTCTCAACAGCTTCTTTTATGTCTTCAACTGCTGATTCTTGGCCCTTAGTAAATTCTTCCTCCGTAAGTATTCCCTGAGAATGGAGGTTTTCAAGTTGCTGAAGTTTATCCATTGGATCAACCAATTTTTCTATTGGAGATTCACGTTCCTTGGTGGTTTTCTCCATAGCTTCTGATGTCAACTCAACACCTTTTGCTATTACACCTTCGAGGCCAGCTTCCTCAAGATCAGAAGGTACCGATTCCATTATTTTCCCCCTTCTATCAGAAACAGCTTTACGAACCATACCTCCGATTCCAGATGATTTGACATAATCGGTTAACCCATCAACGACTTGTGCCTCTATACCTTTCTTATCTAGTTGTTCAAGAGCTTCTGTAGCTGCTATTCGAACTTCCACACTCTTATCGTTAAGCATAAGCTCCAACGGTGGAATCGCTCGCCCGTCTTGCATTATTCCAAGCGCATTAACAGCTGAAAATCTCACTTGTTCATGTCTACTTCCGAGCATATTCACAAGATCTTCTACTGCGTTTTTATCACCTAAAATTCCAAGTGCCTCACAAGCTGTTGCTTGTAGTTCTTTATCGCGTTTTTTCAGTACGGAACGGAGAAAACGAATAGCGTGAGACTCTCCTTTTTCTCTCATGGTTGGAGAGAGATTAAGAAGAATTTTGGCTGCCATGCGAGCTGTTTCTTTTCTTGGCGAAGCTAGACAACGACATAGAGACTTTATTGCCTCTAAACCTATCTTTTCTAGTTTACTTCCGGCAGATTCTCGTACTAAAGCGTCTCCATCATTAAGTGCGACTTCTAACTTCCTCATTGCTTGAACAGAGCCAATTTCACCCAAAACTTCTACTGCGGCCATTCTGGCATAGCGCTTATTATCATCTTGAATGGCTGAAATATCCATGACTACTGGCTCGCCAATTCGTATAAGTGCTCTGACCGCAGTTTGTCTGACTTCTTCATCCTTGTCTCTGAGACCAGAATTTATTAGCGGTTCTCTACTCTCAGGATCTGCGATCTTCTCAAGGGCTAGAGCACTTAACCGGCGAACTGTTTTGCTGTCATGGCTAAGGGATTCGACTAGCATATTTACTGAAGGTGAACCGATACTAGCCAAAGAATCAGAACAAAGTTCTCGAATCTCTATCTTCTCTTTTTTATCTTGGAGATGCGTAATCAACAGAGAAATTGCGTCTACATCTGTTAATATCCCCAATGCTTTAGCGGAACCAGCTCGAACTAATACTTCTTCATCAGATAGAAGATTTCTAATCTTTGACGCAGATTTTTCATCTTTAAACAAGCCCAAAGCATACGCACTAGAAGCTCGAAGGTAGAGATTTGTTGCTGATAAGAATTGTCGAAGAAATATCTTGCTTTCTTCAACTTTGATTACTTGAGATATAGTTGTGTTTCGTATTTCTTCCTCATCATTTTTCAGTGCTCTTAAGAGGGTAACAAGCTCTTTCTCTTCTGGAGATGTTCCGAGAGAATCTAATGCTTTTGAGGATGCTGCAACAACCTCGACATTCTCTTGTTCCTCGCTTTCTAATAATGCAAAGGTTGCTTCAATGTCTTTAATTTGTCCCAGAGAATTTGCAGCATTAATTCTAACTTCAATACTGGAGTCAGTTGCTAAATGTTTAATCAAAGGTTTTACAGCAGTTGTGTCTTTGAGTTGTCCGCATGAGATGGCAGCTTGAATTCGGACTTGTTCATCAGTATCCTCTATAAGAGATAGGATTACTACGATTCCAGTCTTTAAAATTCCTAAAGCTCGTAAGATTCCCCATCTGATACTTCTGTCTGGATCATGAGCCTTTTTAAGCATTGGATGAATATGATTAAGTGAGACAAGAGCCAGTATTGCTGTATTCCAAATCTCTTCTCCTTTCTCTCTTGTTTCTTTATCCGCTAGACGTGAAACCAATATTTTTGCCGATTGTGGATCGCCTATTTGTTCAAGAGCTCGAATCGCAGCAATTCTTACACTATCCTCCTCATCCTCAGTTAATGTTTCCAGAATCGGCCTTGCAGGGGTAAATTTCTGTTGGCCAAGTGCGTTACAACACCCCTCACGTGTAAGGGGATTCTTGGATGAAAGGCCTTCTTTAAGATAAGAGGATGTCTCTTCTTTAAAATCCGCTAGTGTAATCGCAGCATTTAACCTCATTTCTTCAGTATCATTTCGAAATTCCCTGAAGTTGTCAATGATGTGTTGGATATTACAGGTCTCTCCTAGCTGATTTAGTACTTTTGTCACCCTTTCCCTAACTTCTTGATTAGCATCCTCTTCTCTTTCAAATAATGGGATAAATGCTATCGGATTACCGATCGATCCCAAAGATAGAGCAGCTTCAATCCTTACTAGTGGTTCTTCGTCAGAAAGTACATATATTAAACAACTAGCACTATTTTGATTCCCAATCGTACCCAAGGCACGACAAAAGGCCATTCGAATGTTACTTGACTCTTCTGTTTTGGGTACTAATCGGTCTTCTATTACTTGCCTAGTCTCTTCGTCTGCTATTAGAGTGAAGGTTTCCGCAACTCCCCATCGTATTGATTCCTCTGATGAATCTAAGAGAGGTATCATACGACCAATAATTTTTTCTTGATCGTATTTCGTAAACGCTCGGGCAATAGTTATGCGTATTATCGCGTCCTCCTCAGCCAGAGCGTTGAAGAGATGTTCTTCTGATTCAGGATCTGCTATTTCTCCAAGTACGACATAAACTCCCCTTCTAAGATTCAAGTTCTCCAATTTCTGTTCCAGGATTTGATGGAGATGATGAAGTGAAATTGATTTATTATTCACTATAATAGAAATTTTTTCTGTGTTTTTATATCCATCTGGAAGTCTAAGTGCTTGAATCGCCATAATCACATCATTAAGCTCTTCAGAATATTTTCCAATTGCCTTTAAAGCTTCTGAAGCCTTTTCTATGACCTCGCTCTCTTTGTCGTCTAAGACCTTTATTAGAATCACAATTGTTGATTCATCAGCGATTTCTCCAAGAGCTTGAACTGCTGCTGCTCTTGTTCCTGCAATTGAATTCTCAACAAAAGGAAGAATATCATTGATAGCGGCGGAATCTCGAGGAGAACCCATTGTTAAAATAAAAGCATTTAATACGGAGCGTTCTTGTTCTTTTTGCACAGCCTCCCTAAGGCTTTCAAGAATATCAGACGATCTAATTTCTTGAAAAACCTCGGCAATTCCGAGTCTAATTATGGAACTTGGATTGAATAAAGCTTCTACACATTCTAATGGCCTGTTGATTGTTATCAATGATTTGGATGCCGCTTTCCTTACACTCGTATCCTGATCTGCTAAATAACTAATTAAAGGGTTGATTCCTTTTTCATTAGCAAATATTAGTGCTTCACACGTTTTAGTTCTTACCAAAGATGAATTATCTTTCTCTAGAGTATCAATAAGATTATCTATTGCTTCATAAATCTCTCTCCAGCCTATTATAGCAGCTGCAGCGGCTCTTAATTCCTCATTCTTGCTTGATTTTAATAGTTGGCAAATTAAATCTGTGGGAACTTCTCCTAGCTCGTTGATATCCCTTTTTATCTTTTCTATCTCATCTGCATTCTTGGTCTTTGATAAAACGTCACAGAAGTTCAAGAAGTCAGTCAATCCACTGATTGTGCCTATTTGAGCAAGTGCTTCTCGTGCTGCTTCTACAACCCTATTTGTTTTTGAAAAGGTCAAATCCAGAAGAGACTGAATCGCTCGTTGATCTTTCAGATCCCCCAAAGCTTCTGCAAAACTAATTTTTGTTTCGTCTACATCTTCGCTATAAAGAGCTTCGACGAATTTAGGTACGACTGATTTATCATTCAATTTCGCTAAAATCGCAGCTGAATTTCCACGGATTTCTGGATTTTGAGATTTTAAACCTTCAGTGCTGAGAGTCTCAACCCATTTTGTGTCTTCTAATAACATTGATGCAGTGGAGGTCACTTCTGCATCTCCAAGAGATCTGACTAAATCCTCTCCACTTTCTTTCCTTTCATATTGGGCAAGCCACTTCAAAGTTATTCGACGAATTTCAGGATTAGAATCTTGAAGCTTTGTCCTAATGAGATCGAATTGGTTGTCATCAGCGATTTTACAATAAAGAAAAAGCGAATTAATCCGTACATTATCTTCAGTGCTATTAATTCCTTCAAGTAACGCGTCTATAAGCTCGGGATCACTAAGGAATTCTTCTGGTACATTCTCAAGTTTTTCAACCTTTTTTTCTCTAAAAATATCTACTTTTTCTTTTCCATGTCGTTCTGTGATCTCTTGAAGGGCATTATTACGTTCGTTGCTTGAAATATCTTCTAACAAAATAGGAACAGCACGGAGGCTCTTAAGTTTGCCAAGGACAGTGTAGATTTCTTGAGTAACATATGGTTGGTCCGTTCTTTCTTTGCGAACTATGGAAAAAAGATCATCTAGTGTTTCTTCAATCTTAAGTTCACCGATTATTGTCAAAATTCTTAACCGAACTTCTCCTCTTTTATGGAAAAGGAGCTGTTTGAGACCAGAAATAAGAGATTTTGGTGGTTTTTCAAATTTAACAATAGTATTGCTTGTATGTTCTCGAATCGTTGGATCTTTATCTGTCAATTTTTTTAACAAAATTGGTATTGATGATTCGTTTTGTACTTGACCAACAATTTCATAAGCTGCTTGTCTTTCAAGCTCTTTCCCCTTATTGATTAACTTATGAATCTCATTTAAAAGTTCTGGCTCTTTTTTACAATATTCTGTTAGTGATTCGATTCCAGTCTCCCGTTCCTCATCTGAAACGCTCTTAAGCATTGTTAGAAGGCGTTTCATTTCAGATTTGTCCATCTTATGAGCACCTCGCTCCGAATAAGTTTTATCAAAATAGAATCTTAAAAAGATCTAGTTTTTCAAGAAGTATCAGTTATTGTTTATTTAAATATCACATTCTCCTTGATAAAAGCTTCGAATGGATGTAAACAAAGGGAAGGAACCAATTTCTGAATTAAAGAGAATTTTTCTTTTTTGATCGGTGCTTTATGATACAATTCTTGAAATGTTTACAAAATCAGTAGATAAATCGTGATTGCTGCTTGTACTAAAGAAAGAATCAGGGTACTGATAAGTATGGCCTTTGAAATTGGCAGGGTAAATTCTTCTCGATTTTTAACCTTAATGAAGTATGTATGGATGCTAAAAGCAAATAATCCTGCCAAACTCAATAGTAATGATATAATATAACCCTCAAAGGTTTGTAGGTACACAAGAATCAATCCGTATAAGAATAAAAATAAAACTGGAAAATGAAAAACCAGAAAACCTGTTAATCCTCCTTTTAAATGGAACAACTTCCACTCTTGCCAGTAAGCTGACTCAATTTCATGAATTGTTAGGAATACCGCGTTGATTAAGTAAATCCAAAATAGTAGCTCTGTCATAAATCATTGACCTCCATGTATGAAGAAATACTTCTATATAGTCTAAGAATACGAATATATCTAACAAAAGCAACTTATCAAAATAAAAAAGTTGGTGTACAATGTACACCATGAGTTTTTAATTTCTTTTTGAGACCAATTTTTCACTCTAGGCCCTAATAAGAAGGAAAATCTTGATGGTTGATAGAGGTTACTAGCAGTAAGTAAAACTAAGTAATAATCCTTGATTTCTTAGGAAAGCACCTAAATAAAAAAGTAGAAATAAGTACAATTATACTTGTTTTGTGATGAGAATGGATAATATTGCGATATCTACCGATCAGTTATCAAAAATCTACAATTTTGGTAGAAAAAATGAAGTTCAAGCTCTTAAAGATCTAACTTTGCGTATTAAACGTGGAGAGATATATGGCTTATTAGGTGAGAATGGAGCTGGGAAAACAACCACCGTTAGAATTTTAACTACAATGATAAAAGCGACTTCAGGAACAGCTTCTATATTTGGTAATGACGTTGTAACTGATTCTAGTGCAGTAAGGAAATTGATAGGATGTTTACCCCAAGATGCGGGACTCTATGAAGAATTTTCCGCATTGGAGAATTTACACTTTATTGCAGAGCTCCGAGGATTAAAGAATGAAGAGAGGAGATCTCAAATCTCTAATCTGATAAAAGTAGTTGATTTAGAACATCGAAAAAACGATAGAATTGAAACTTATTCTGGTGGTATGAAACGTAGGTTAATGATTGCTAGAGCAATGATTGGGGAACCTCAAGTATTATTCTTAGATGAACCAACAGCAGGTATTGATGTATTGGTTTCTAGACGAGTTAGAGAGATAATAAAGACACTTGCTAAGCAGAAAAACATTACTGTACTTCTTTCTACCCATGATATGATTAGTGCAGAAAGAATATGCGATAGAATTGGCGTTCTTCAAAAAGGTGTTCTCATAGCAGAAGATTCACCACAAAAAATTATTCAGGAACATGCAGGAGGGTTGAATGACTTGGAAGAAGCAGTTGTAAACTTGATTGGTTGGACAGGAGAATCGGACGAGGTGATTGAATGATTCTACAAACTGCATGGATCATAGCAAAAAAAGAGTTAAAATTGTTATTCAAATCTACCCGTCGTATTTTGTTACTATTCACTACACCACTCATTCTTTTCTTCGTTTTTGCCATAATCATGATTATGTCGGTTTCAATAATTTCTTCGATCGAGAAACCAGTTGAGGAACCAGTTGAAATAATTGTTATACAGGATGATAGAGACATTAATGGCACTAGCTGGGGATCACAGTTTTATACATTGCTTAAAACCATCAATTCAACGAAAGATTTAGATTTTGTGAATAAAAGTGTTACTGAATTAAATGGACTTCTCGAATCAAAAAATTTTTCGATATTACTATATATCCCCGTTAATTTTACTGAAGTTATCAATAGTTCGCTCCCAGCACAATTCTTTGTTTATTATGACAATACAGAAAGAGAAAATGTTGAAGCAGTAAGCAATATTATTGCTGTCTCACAGATTTTAAATCAACAAATTCTGTATTTTTATCATGGAGTTACCAATATTAACAGGATTTATTCAATACCAGGACGTACATCAATTGAATCAATTGATTCAGAGCTCCAAGGATTTGCTGCCTCCTTTATCACTCTTATTCCTCTTTATCTAATTTTATTGTTAGTTATTCCTTCTTTATCGTTAGTATTAATATCTGTAACAATAGAACGAGAACAAAAAACTCTGGAAAGCTTAATACTTCAGCCTATTAGACGGAAAGATATAATTGCTGGAAAACTTCTTTATGGTTCTCTTCTTGTTATATTTAACACTATTGTCACATTGACCTCTATCGTAGCTATCATCGCATTATGGTATATACTATTACCTGATTCAATGAAAGGAGAAATTACACCCATTATTGAAGCACTGATAAAAAATGCAGACATCTCGGTCTGGATATTTATCCTATTCCTAATCATTGGACTTTTCCTAGTGTCATTGTTAACTATTACTGCTGCAGTCCTTTTTAGCCTCATGGCAAAAGACGAGCGAGAAGCAAATATGGTAATATCAGCGTTAATTATAATTCCACTTGTTAGTACATTAATAATGGCCTTTCTTCCCATCGGAAAGCTTGATAGTGTCATTCAAACACTATTGATGTTCCTGCCTCTGCTAGGTTACCTATTTGGGGTATATATCTCGATATATGAAGGTGAGACAGGAATTGGTGCTTGGTTAAGTTTAATAGCTCAACTAGCTTGGGTTCTCATTGGAGTATGGGTTGCAGGTTGGCTGGTTGAAAGTGAGGGGATTTTAGAAATATCGTATAAGCGTTTTTTCCGAATTAGAAGAAAGAAATAAGCTGAAATCAAGGTTGAAAAGACATATCGTTTTATTAAAACAGCGATTGTTCAAGGTTATATTCAGAAATAGGTGAGAAATTGAACTCTAATTTTAATAATTCAATTCGGGTTGGTTTAGTAGACCTATCAACGTCCACAGTAACCGTTGAGTCTCATTCATTTCAAGATAATCTCTTCAAAAGGTATTTAGGAGGTGAAGGACTTGCAGCTGATTATCTCCTTCGAACTTTGCCTCCTAATACAGATCCATTGGGGCCTGAAAACATTTTATGTTTCATTACAGGTGTTCTAAGCGGAACGATAGTGCCATTTTCAGGTAGATATATGGTCGCTGGAAAATCACCCTTGACAGGAACGTGGGGAGAAGCCAATTCTGGTGGACGGTTCGGTCCTGAACTCCGAAAAACTGGATTTGATATATTACTTATTAAAGGTAAAGCGAAAGAACTCTCGATTCTTAATTTAACCAATGACTCGATTGAAATAACTCCATTTCCTCATCTAAAGGGAATGGATTGCGTTGAAACAGAGGAGGAGCTGAAAAAGAAATTTGGACCAAAAGTCCAAGTTGCTAGTATTGGGTTAGCGGGAGAGAATTTAGTTCTTATTGCAGGTATAGTCACTGCCAAAGCTAGAATTGCCGCTCGAAGTGGCCTTGGGGCGGTTATGGGTTCGAAAAATCTTAAAGCGGTAGTGGTACGAGGTACAAAGAAAATACCAATTTTCGATCCTGAAGGACTTCGAGAACTTCGCACCCTAATTAATAAATGGATGTCGAAAGGATTGAATTTTCTTTTGAGGCCTAGTCTTAAATTATCAACTTCATTTGCCCCCTGGCTTCGGCGGTTTAAGATAAAGAACTATGGATCAATGAGTACAAGCAGCATGATAATAGAGAGTTATCGAAGGTGGGGAACCGCAGCTGGAACAGCTGTGTGTGTCGAAACTGGGGATGCACCAGTGAAAAACTGGAAAGGATCCCACAAAGATTTTCCTTTGAAGAAAAGTGTAAAATTGACATCTGATAATGTAACTAAGTATCAGATTCGAAATTATGGTTGTAAAAGATGTCCAATTACTTGTGGAGGGATAATGAGCTACAAAGATGAGCGTTATGATCTCCCAGAGACTAAAAAACCAGAATATGAGACGCTAGCCATGCTGGGTTCGAATTTGCTTATTGACGATCTTGGGTCTGTTTACGCCATGAATGATTATTGTAATCGGCAGGGATTAGATACTATTGCCATTGGTTCAATTCTTGGGTTTTTAATGGAAGCGACAGAAAATGGAGTTCTATCTGATGATGATTTAGATGGATTGAATATATCTTGGGGTAACCCAGCTAATCTTCTTCCATTAATCAAAAAGATTGCAAAGCGAGAGGGTATAGGAGATATACTAGCGGAAGGTGTGGGGAAAGCGGCCAAAAAACTCAACGCTGAGGAATTTGCAATTCATATCAACAACCAAGCTATTCCTGCCCATGATCCACGCTTTTCAAAGACCATTATAATTCCGTATAAACTAGATCCAGCTCCTGGGCGCCATACACCCTTCATAGAAGTCATGATTGATATATCCAAATTTAATAAGATGTATCCATCATTAGATAAAAATAATAAAATCTTAGATTTTTATTGCTACCATCAAACGATTTCGTCTATTGGCTTATGTCAATTTGGGCTTACAACAGGGAATTTTCCAGCCTTAGAATTTGTAAACCTTGTAACGGGTCTGAACTTATCTATTGAGGAATTTATTACGATAGGAGAGAGAATTTTAACGGTAAAACATCTATTTAATCTTCGGGAGGGGATTAATCCATTGAATTTCGAGCTACCTCGAAGGATTCTTGATAAAGCCGAGGATGGACCTAATAAGAATGTTTCTCTAATAGAGGAAGAAGCAAAAATTCTTGGCGAGTTTCTTACAGCATTGAAGTGGGATATTAAAACTACAATACCTGATAGTGACCACCTGAAGGATCTAGGATTGGAGGATTATATCGGAATTTTCTAAACAAGAAAAGTAAATCCTTTTAGACAATAATAGAAAAGTAAATCCTACTCATACAACTTCCTTGAGTGATACAAAAATGTCAGAACAAGAAGCAATTGATGCAATTAATAAGATGCTGGAGAATTTTAACACTGAAAAGGCCAAGAAGACTTTTCGAAAGTGGTCAAAGACCATAGCTTTTGAATTCACCGATTTAGGGAAAATCTTCTACACAAATATTGAGAAAGGTGTGCCAAGTGACCTAATCGAAGGAGAACCAGAAGGAAAGATTCATGTGAAAATCACGACTGATTCTGCAACATGGAAAGGTATTATGACTGGCGAAATTGGTGGAATGAAAGCCTATACAAGTAAAAAGCTTAAAGTTAAAGGAAGTATGCCAGATCTTCTTAAGCTGCAAAAGATAATGAAATAACGATTTAGATACCTTTTATTATTCAATTTTGAGCACTAAAATCGGAAATTCCCTATTTTTCTTACGATAACTTGGATTCATTTAGCGGATGGTTAAAAATTGACTTCTGATCAAGAAATTAAGGTAAAATTATGTCAAACTATGAAAGAACTTTATGCAGAACAAATCCTTACAGATATTGGAGGAAATTTAAGTTTTCGATCTGAGGATGATGATCAATTTTTCTGGATTACTCCTTCTGGATTGAAGAAAGATCTAGTTGAACCTAAACACCTGATTCAAGTGTCATTGGAGGGGGAAGTTATGTCTAAAGACACAGATATGAGTCCTTCTGTTGAATGGCCTATGCACTTGCGAATCTTTCAAGAAGATGAGGATTTCAAAGTAATTATTCACAGCCATGCGCCACTAGCAACTGCTCTTTCTGTGCTTAAAAACCCTCCAAAAATCCCCACATTGACTGCTGAATTAGGATTTCTCGTTCCTGAAATTATTATTGTGCCATATGAGCAATCGGGCTCGAAAGAACTTGGAGAAGCAGTAGCTGATAGGTTATGGGATTCAAGTATAGTAATACTGGAAAATCATGGTACATTGGCTGTGGGAGAGACATTTAGAGAAGCCTCAATCAAAACTCGAGCATTAGAAGAATATTTACGACTCTACTTAAATGCACAACGATTTGGTGGAGAATTACGAAAATTTCCTGGATTTGAATAAGAGATAATGAAGGAAGAGGTTGTATGACTGATTATTTCTTGACGATAGATGCTGGGACGAGTGGAGGAAAAGCTGTAATCGGAAACGAAGATGGAAAGATTCTTGGTTTTGCAAAATCAAAATGGAGTCATCTTTATCTTGTTCCAGAGGATTTAGAACCGTACGGCCATGAATTTGATCCAAGCCAATTTTGGAAAATTATCTTGAGTACAATAAAAGAAGCTATTAGTTACGCTCAGATCGACGCAAGGAATATTACGGCAATTTCTGCGACTTCTCAAAGACAAGGATGTGTTTTCTTTGATAAAAATGGAAAAGAGCTGTATGCAGGGCCAAATCGTGATGTACGTGGTTTAGAAGTTGATACGGAGGAATATATGGAAAATGATGAAATCTATGATATTACTGGACGAGGTCTTCCTTTTATCTTTCCGTTAGCTAGATTATTATGGTTCCAAGAAAATGAAGAGGAGATTTATGAGAAAATCAAACACCTCTTAACAATTGATGGCTGGATAAATTTTCGTTTAACAGGAAAATATGCTATTGATGATACTGGAGCAAGTGAGACACTCCTCTTTGATATTACTAAAAGAGAATGGTCAGAAAAGATTCTTGAGGAGTTTGACATTTCCCACGAAATCCTACCAGAAAAATTAGAGTTTGGCGAGTTAATTGGATCTGTTCTCCCTGGTGTCGCTCAAAAGCTTGGTTTTAATCCACAAACTCCTGTTTTTATAGGATGTGCTGATAGCCAAGCATCTTTAATTGGATGTGGAGCAATAAAACCTGGTTCTTTGGGTGTGGTTGCTGGATCTACTATGCCAATATATTATGTTATCGATCATCCTATCTTAGATCCTGAGAGACGAGTGTGGACTAATCCTTTCTTAGGTAATTGGGTAATCGAATCAAATGCGGGAACTGCTGGAGACGCTCATCAATGGTTTGTAGAAGCTTTTTTAGCAAAATTAGGAATTATTAATCCATACGACAAATTTGAAGAACTAGTTCTTTCTCAAGTTCCTGGAGCAGGAGGAGTTTTGGCAGATATTGGACCGCAAATTTTCAATGCTCAAAATATGCTTCAAATTCCAACAGGTGGATTTCTTTTCTCCCCAATAGCTTATATTCTAGAAGATACTCTCGATATTAGCTCCTTTGCTAGAGCTGTTGTTGAAAATCTTTCATATTCTGTTCGTGCAAATATGGAACAAATACTTAAACTAACAGATTCTGCTCTAAATACAGTTTATGTTGTTGGGGGATTAGCTAGATCAAGAGCATTCTGTCAGGTATTAGCGGATACTATTCAAACTGATGTGCATGTATTTATACCAGAAGGCGCATCTGTAGCTGGATTTATTTCTAGTATGATAGGTATTGAGCGTTATAAATCCGTAGATGAAGCAGTTCTCCATTTAATTACCGAAAAAGAAGTTTTCACACCAAATGATGAATTTAAAGCTGAATATAACACTCAATATTCTTCTTGGTTAGAGATTTACGAAAAATCAAGAGAAGAAGATTAAAGATTTAATGAGAGAGGCTACAGTTTTGAAAATTTTAATTACCACTCCATTCCATGAAAGTGGCCTTAAAAAGTTACAGGAACACTGCGAAATAATTTATGAGAATTGGAGAGATACAGGGAAACTTTATTTCGATGAAGATGAACTCATCCAGAAATTAAACGATGAAAACATTGATATCTTAATAACAGAGGCAGATGAAGTAGATGCTTGGGTGATTGAAAAAACAAATCTAAAATTAATAGCGTCAACTAGAGGAACACCCGTGAATGTTGATGAAGAAGCGGCTGCAGAAAAAAACATACCTGTGATCTATACACCTCATCGGAATGCTGATGCTGTTGCAGACCTCACAGTAGCAATGATGCTAACTCAGGCACGTAAAATGATTGAAATTGATCGTCTTTTAAAAAGTGGTAAATTTGACCTCGCTGAAATTGAGAGTGAAGAGGACTTTGCGGAGTTTTATAATCGTTACCGGGGTGTGGAATTAAGTAATTTAACAATCGGGATAATTGGATTTGGAGCGATAGGTTCACGAGTGGCACAGAGACTTCATAACGGTTTTGGGTCTAAAATCCTCTATTTTGATCCTTACATACCAGAAAATCATGCAGTTGTACTTGAAACCAAAGCAAAACACGTTTCTCTTGAAACTTTGATGAAGGACTCAGATATGATTACTATTCATACACCTCCCATAGAAGAAACAGAAGAGCTTATTAGTGCAAACATGTTTGCGTTAATGAAACCAACTGCTTACTTCTTTAATCTATCGCGATCTTATTGTATTGATGAAGATGCCCTTTACAATGCAATTAAAGAAAGGAGAATTGCTGGTGCTGGTCTTGATGTTTTTGATGAAGAACCAGTTGATTCCGATAATCGTTTTTTAGAGTTCAGTAACGTGACTGTCATGCCCCATTTCGGAGGAAATACAAAAGATGTCGTTCAACACCAAACTAACATGATTGTTGAAGATATTCTTAATTTCCTGGAACATAGACCATTGAAATTCCTTTGGAAACCATGATCGATTTATTTGTGCGTTTATTTCGACTATAGGGAAGAGGACATTATTCACATTAAGAGGAAAAAGACTGAAAATGTTGAAAAAGCTGTCAGGCCTGCGATCACTGTGAATATCAAAGTTGGTAGAAATCCCCACTTATAACGGATGATAGCGCTAATTGTACCAATTACGCTGAATAGAACGAGGCTTATAACAATAAGACGTAATTCTAGCAATTGCCAACAAATTACTAGGATAAAAAATATTGTAGATTTAGATATAAGGTAGATTAATGACATAATCAATAAGTGTACTTCATTTTTTTGATTTTTGTAGAGTATTTTGACAAATCGATGAATTAAATGCCAATAAAAAAGAGATTCAATACTCATTACAATACCAATTGTAATCAGAATTCCCGATACTCGGATAACACTTTCAAAATTAATGAAAGGAATAATTTGGAAATCTCCAAAGAGCACCAATGTAATATAAATCCCAAGAATTGTTCCCAAAGCAAGCCCTGTTTCTACACCCCATCTTTTGAGTTTTCGAATAGAGGGTTGAGATATTTGATGGTTTTGAATTAAAGTGGTTCCTATCACTAATAAACCAGCAGTAGCGAGTGTACTAATAGCGAGTCCTATGAAAGTTGAAAATGCGGTGGGTATTAAAAGAGAAGTGATTGTTGATGCTATATGTAGGATTGTAAAAGACCCTAGAAGAACAATTAATCCCTTCCTTGTTAGATTGTCATTAAGTGGGAAAACGTCGGATTCAGTCAAACTCCATCTAGTGTTTATAATTTGCTGTGCAATTGGATAGATGGAAAGGAATCCTAATGTGACCGATAAACCTCCAATTAGAAGTACCATCCAACTCAACATTAGCAAATAGTAAGAAGAAGAGAGCCCAACGACCTTAGTATAAGGATTGGAAAACACCTCGTCGAGGAAGAGAATAGTTTCTTTCTTCACTCTGTCTGGTCCGAGATTATGTCCTTCGTTTGGAATAATGATTAATCGTTTGTTAGAGCTATTAGATGCTTGGTAAAGATCATAAGCATGATTTACAGGTATTAAGGCGTCTTGTTCCCCGTGAAATATCAATAAATTGTTGATATTATGAATAAATGTCATAGGGGATCGCTCCTCGACAGCAGATGAATTTGTGGGATCAATCATCGTATATGGTCTATATGTCAGTCTTTCATTCCAACGAAAATCTCGCTCTTCCAACCATGCTGTGGTATTTCCTGGAGCAGAAGAAACAACTGTAGCTTTTATTCGAGGATCATTCCCTGCAGCAAGAAGACTGATCATACCTCCAAAAGAAGATCCTAAAACAGACAGAGCGCTTGTATTAACAAGATCAGATCGCGAAAATAAATAGTCTATAGCTACTCTTGCGTCAGCTTGCTCAACAAGCCCTAATGACGAAATCCCTTCAGATTCCCCATGACCTCGGAGATCTGGGGCAAGTACAACATAACCAGCTTTCACATAGTCTAAACAGGAAGGTAAGATACTTTCTTTAGTACCACCCCATCCATGATAAGCTAAAATTACTGGTCTTGGATGGTTCACAGAACCACTAGGATAGAGTAATAACGCAGAAAGGGTTGTTTGATCATTTTTTAATCTAATCCTCTCGATACGAACCTCTGCTACAACTGCACTATTAAATATCCCACTGCCAATAACAAAAAGAATTCCTATTATTAACAATATCCAAGTTGAAGAATGTATCTTCATGTTCATCGGTTCAGAGATTCCTGGGGTTTATCAACAAACTATTAGGTCAATCAGAGCTGATCATCTAGCCAATTCAGAAATTCTTTGGTTGGATCAGCATCGAACTTCCTTTTTGGTTGAGCTGCGTCTCTTTTCTTGTCATCAGAAACCATTTTCTTTTGTTGTGTACTTGGAACATCTGATAACCAATCTTCAAATGAATCAGCCACACTTTTTCTTTGTTTTTTCTTATCCCATTCTTCAACAATATTCTTTTTCTTTAAGAGCCACTTAGGAGGAGTAATCATCGTCTCCATACCGTTCATACATCGTAAACTGCTAGCATCTTGCGGAGAAATACCATACCCTTGTGAAAGCACACGAACTTCATGCATTATTAAATCAGTTGCAGCTCGTAACGCATAAGGATCATACATATCCTGTTTGTCATAAGCATGAAGAAAGATTGGATTTCCAACCTTTAAAGTTACTTTTTTTCCTGGGGACGGCCAGTTACCTCCTACCGGTAGGGCTCCATCTGTACCAATAATACCTACAGGCACAACTGGTGAATCTGTCTCAAACGCAAACCTTGCTACTCCTACTTTCCCTTCCAGCTCTTTTCTAGAATATCTGATATGGCCCTCTGGGAAAATTCCTAATGCTTGGTTGTGTTTTAGAACTTCAATACCTCGGGTTACAGCTTCACGGTTGCCTCTTCGTTTAACAGGGATCACACCAAAATAATCCATCATTGATCCCCAAAATCTGTTGCGCCATAAGGCCGATTTCTTACCTAAGAAGTAGATCCTTTTTTCTAGGTCTGGGGGAACAACTAATCCCATTAGAAAAGCATCAATTACGCTTTCGTGGTTTCCTGCGAATATTACACCCTCTCGTAATTGGTCCATGTTGTCAATTAAGTTATCTTTTCCTTCTACATTCATACGGTAACCAAAAAACGCACTAAACTGAACAGCTTTTCGGATTAATGCGTACTTTAAATCGGAAATATTTTCAACCATTTCCTAACAACCTTTGACAAGATTGCGATTAATCATGAGCTAGATTTGACTTTTATTGGCAACAAATTATTTATTTCAGTCATTTTTATTAAGTGCTAAGTGAATAAAATATACTTACCTTAAATTCTTCGGATAATATACCTAGAAACCCTTAATTAGTTTATTTATGTGAGACATCATAGAAGTGAAATTTCAGTTTTTTTTGAAATTAATTACATATCGACATTTAAAGGCGTGACGTTTTGTGAAAGTAGGAAAACGACTTGCTTGTGATAAATGTGGTCGTATAGAAACGCCAAAGATAACTGTTCATATTCACCCTTCTGATCCATCAAAACATCTTTGTGATAACTGTAAACAAACCCTTTATTATCAAAGTATTGAAGCTGTCGCAAAAAAAAGTGATACTTCTAAAATGCTTTAAAAAAAAGGTTTAATGGTGAGAATTGCGCGATTATGAAGGATGAGGAGTTCGAGAGGGGAGAACAGCTTGAATTTGTTTGGACATACTCTGTTCTTAATCTTTTAATGAAACCACCAATAGATCTTCGTAAATTGGTCCCTTTGGAGTCAGTGTACTCTTCTTTAATATAAATTTTCCAGTTTCTTGAACTCCAAATGCTTTTTCTTTTGAATCCTGAATCAATTTGGCAAGATTATTCTTATCAGCACCTCTTAGTGACTTGATTCTAGCTAATGTCAAGTGAGGTGAAAATTCTCGTTTTTCTTTGGCAAACCCGAGTGGTATCAATTTTTTTTCTATCATTTGAAAAAGTTGTTTTAGAGATTCCGTTCCTTCTGTTATCCCGATCCAAACAACTCTTATATGATTAAGATTGGGAAAACATCCAATTCCATGCAATGTTAATGCAAATGGGGGAATTTTGATTTGTTTAATGGCATCTTTTACTAATTGGATGCGTTCCTCTGGCACCTCCCCTAGAAATTTCAACGTTAAATGAAGGTGAGAAGATTTGACTGTACGAACCCCTTTATATCGTCTATATTCTGAGATAGTTTTATCTATTTCATTGATTACTCGAGGGTCATTGATCTCAACACATATGAAAGACCGAACCATTATTTTTCACTCCAATATAGTCTTAACCTATAATTATATGCTAAAAGGAAATATCTTTTTGTGTTGAAAAACTTAGGTTCGCTGTTTGATTCGCAAATTTCTCTTCAACTTTTTTGTTATTAAGTAAAGTGTCAATACTGCGGCCGAATACATTAGAGCAGTAATTGAATATGAGTGGTAAAACTCATCAGTCTCTTCGATCAGTATTGCACTTATTGAAGGACTAAAACTGCGACCTAGTCGATCACTTACTTGCATCAGTGATTGTACTCTAGCACGAAAGGTTGCAGGGACATACTTCTGTAAAACAGTTATCTGTGCTGGTCTACTCATATTCATAAGTGCAATCCGAAATAAAAACGCAAACAATGATAGAGGTAGGATTTTACTATACGCTAATATTAAAACTAATGGTATAGACAATCCTTGAGTAAGATAAATCACCTTAGTATTACTGAATTTATTAGACATTGAAGGAATTATCCCCATAAACACAGCAGTCATGATTTGTGCTAAAGCCATGATGACATTAATTTCAGAGGGACCAAGTGAGAATCGTCTAACGAAGTAAGGTTGGCTAAAGGGAACCAAAAAGCCCGCTCCAAACCCAATCATCAAAGAAATTAAGAGAAATCCAATGACAAATTTCCCTTCAGGGTCTACGATCATTGCTCTTAAATCTATATCTTCTTGATCTTTGGAATTATTTCTCCATTCGTTTGTGTTAGCTAGAAATAAAGACGGTATAATTGCTAATAATGTAATACCTAATGTTCCTATCATTGTCCATTGCAGATTTCTATAGGAAAACTCATTTTGAAAAAGAAAAAAGAAAAATGAAGAAAATAAATACCCCAACGCGAGACTCGACCAACGTGCTGTTTCATTCCTTGTAAATACGTTAATTCTACTATTTGGGTTATCATGTGCAAGTATTGCTACTTGTGACGGCATAATCATCCCACCAGCTAACCCTACTCCAAATGCTCCAATTAGTAAAAATTCCCATTGAGGAGTAAAAGCAATTAGAAAAAATGACATAGAGTAAACAAGGGTACCACTTAATATCAACCGTCGGTGACCTAGCTTGTCCGCAAGGAGGGCAGCTGGAAAAAGAAATAGAAGATTAGAAAATGTCTGAACTGATTGAATGAAGCCATAACTCACTATAGTCCCTCCTAGCACTTCTACGTAAGAAGGGAAATTTCCCCGTGAAATAGATTGTCCAAATGCTATAAGTGCTGTTACAAGATAGATCAAGACATTATTTTTCCTCATTTAAGACCATCTTTTACCTTTTTGAGATAATCTATTACTTCTAGTCAGTTGAAGTACAGTGAATCATCTTTTTGTGTGTCTATAAAGTACCCAATAAAAATGATGGATGAATCAGTCAAGTAATATATTAGAAAGAGCTCAGGAGTTTAAGGAATGGTAAATTCTCCTCAAACCTCATTTTAGTTGAACAATCTCATGGACATTTCCATAAGGATCTTTAAAGGCATTAAATATTCCTGCGGGGAATTCTATTGCTTCTGGGTAGACAAATTCTACTCCTCGGCCACTTAACTCTTTCGTAGCTTGCTTTAAATCATCGGCTTTAAAAATAATTACAGATTGGGCTTCATTTGGATAATTAATCTTCGTAGTCTTTTCAACTTGGTATAAAAGTAATCTAATATTTCCTTTTTGGACTAAATCCACTGCTTGTGGAGGGTAAAAATGTTCTTTTGACACTTCAAATCCCAGGGTCTCAGTGTACCACTTGATTGCTTCCTCAAGATTAGTCACATTGATTTGATTCATAGCAATTTCTAGCATATCTAATCCTCCTTTATCTTACGTTTTTTGATGTAGGGGAGCGGACATATTTCCTTTTATATTATTAGAACGGTCTACTACGCCAACAGAAAACAGTTTCTATCCAACAGACTATTGTAGTGAATGAACCAAAAATCAACGCAAAAACTTCTCCTGTGGAGAAGGGAAACGTTAAGAACAGAAAAGTATACCCACCAAACAAAACTGAGACAAAAATAGCGTAAAAGAAGAATCGAGGGAGTGTGTAATTCCCAACCATAACAAACTGTTTTAATACACCAATATCAATCTTCTTAGTTACTTCAAAATTTCCAAACCGATTCTTTCGTACAACCTCTAGTTTCGCCAGCTTATTCAGATGATAACTAGATATACTTGGAGATGAGAGATTTAACTTACGTTGGATTTCACGGACACCAGCTGCACTTTTTTTTCTCAGTAAATAAAAATAAACGTCCAACGTTGTGCCTTTAATCACTGTTTCAAGGTTTATTGGTACTTTTTCTAATTCCTGTTCTTTTTGATCTCCTGTAAAGTTTTTGATTCTCCTTATCAGGTTTCTTGTGTATTGATGAACCATTCTATTTCTTCCACAAAATCCTTTTCTTTTCAACCCCATTGTCTAAAAGGAGTAGTCGGTTTATTGTCAAGGATCTTCTCAATTTGGGCCAATGTATCATCACTGAGATTTACATCGCTAGCAGCAGCATTTTCAATAACTTGTTCTGGTTTTGAGGCCCCCATGATTGTTGATGATATTTCTGGTCGTCTTAAGACCCAGGCTAAAGCTAACTGACTCAGAGGAATATCAATTGAAGTCGCTAATTCCAATAATTTAGTTATTTGGGCCTCCCGCTTCTTAAACAAATCCTTTGGAATATCTTTTTGTATAGTGTCAATTGCAAAACGACTGTCTGCTGGAATACCCTTTAAATATTTACCAGTATAGAAACCTCCGGAAAGTGCTTCAAATGCAGTAATTCCCAACCCATGATAATTAGCAATATCGAAGAGCTCGACCTCAATGAATCGTGCATTTATGTGGTAAGGTGGTTCTTCCACAGCAGGCGGAATTAAACCGAATTCTTTTGCAATTCCAATTGTTCTTTCTACAAGAAACGGTGGCCACCAACTAGTTCCCCAATAATGTACAAGTCCTTCTTCTATCAAGTGTGTCATGGTTCTAATTGTCTCTTCTAAGGGAGTCTCTCGATCTGGACGATGGCAATAGTAGATATCTAAATAATCAGTTTGTAAATATTTCAGCGAGGCTCTCATTGACTCTCTAATATGCTTGCGAGATAATCCACCGCTATTAGGGCTCTCTCGAAGTTGTTTGAACACTTTACTACTAATTACAAGATCATCCCGATTCTGTTCTGTTAGAAACTCCCCAAGAATGATTTCAGCTCGAGTTCGTTGTTCCTTGGGTAATTCTGAGTCGTCAATACCGTATCTGTCTGCGCAATCAATAAAATTTATCCCTTGGTTCAGCGCTTCATTCAAACACACTTTCGCTGCTTTCTTTTTGATGTATGAACCGTGATACATTGTACCAATGCTAATTTCTGAAAGTTTTATTCCATGTTTTCCCATTTTTCTATATTTCATTTGAAATTCCTCAAAAAATTGCTTTAACAAATAGATCAAAGATACGTTCGTATTTCTTCGAAAATTTCATTGATAGACTTCAATAACTCAGGTTTTAAAGGGCCATACTCCAAAATAGCAGCATTTTCTTCGATCTGAGCTACTGTTTTAGCACCAGGAATAGGAATTGTTTTATCACTAGTACTCCATAGATAACTCAACAATGTTTGAATAACAGTCCGACCATCCCCCTTAAGCAGTTCTTTTAGTTCTTTCAGTTTTGTTTGCCTTTTAATGAACCATTCTTCTTCGACAAAATCTCGTCCATACCACATATGATTCTGTGGTAAAGTCTCCATGTATTCCTTTGAGTATTTTCCTGTTAATACCCCACTTCCAAGTGGAGATCGAATGATACCTGCTAAATTGTGTTGTTCACACAATTCGATCATCTTAGGATTTGCTCGTGTCATATGAATAGCATATTGAATAGCAATACAGTTTTTTCCTTCTTCGGCAAATATTCGTGCTCGATCTACATCATCCGTACTCCATCCATAACCTCCGATTCTACCTTCGGAGACTAAATCCTCCAAAACCTGTATCAGTTTTCTTGCGCTGTCTGGTGGATGTTCATTGTCATGTAATTGATACAGATCAATGAAATCAGTTTGTAACCTTTTATAACTTGCGTCAAGTGCTTTTCGTATGTAATCAGGATCAACGTTTTTTCCTATGGAGATCTTTTTCTTTTCATCGAATTGATTAGCAAATTTTGTCGCAATTACTATGTCGTTGCGATCATATTCGGAAAGAACTGATCCCAGGATTCGTTCTGAGTGACCATATCCATATATGTCAGCTGTGTCAAAAAAATTCACTCCTAACTCAATTGCTTTGTGAATGGTCTTTTTTGATTCATCGTCATTTATTGGACCATAAGCTAGGAAATCTCCATTTTTCCTTTGAAATGGGCCTCCGATAGCGAAACAACCCATTCCTATAGCACTAACTTTTCCTTTATTTTTACCTAATTTTCTTGTTTTCAATTTAATTTAACAACCTGATTTTAATGTTGCATTTATTATAGTTTAAAACGTTTCAATTAGTAATTGAAGCGTTTATCAATAAGTTTCAAGTTAGAGTTGAAACGTAAAATCTGATATATAATTTTCGAATGTGGCGAAAATTAAATTATTCAGTACTGATAATAGACACCACGATTGTGTAAGTATAATAAAAGCAATGAGTGATCATAAAATGGCTGAAGATCATCAAATTTTATTCGATCATTGGGAAGAAATACCTGCCTTTGAATATGTAGATCTCCCAAAAGAAAAATATTATTCCCATCCTGTTAGAAGAGAAATTGTGAGACTTCTCTTAGAAGGGGTTGAAGAAGAATCACCAGATGGAAAATTCAAGAGGCGACATGCTCTCAATGTTATCGAAATCAGAGAACATTTAGAGAAAAGAAAAAATATTGTCATGAGCCCAACAAATCTTTATTTCCACTTAGATATTCTTCAAGAAATAGGATTAATCGAAATCGTAACTACACTGCAGAAAGGGCCGCATGGCCGCAATAAAGTGAAATATTTCGGACGTGTTGCACGAAGTCTCTTCGTTTCAAGTGAAGAAGTGAGTCTTTCGAATTATACAGAGCAATTTAATGAATTTGAAAAACTAGCGAATATTCTACAATTTTCTTTGCCTAAAGATTACGGTAATTTCCCACAAAGACTCTTAGAAACTAAACAACAGTTCTACAAAGTTTTGGGTACTTGGCTGGTAGACCATGAAGACTTGATTGAAAGAGAAAAGCTGGATCTTGGAGTTTTATTCGAATTTCTAAAAATGATCAATGCGATCCACCCGAAATATAATGACTTATTCAATGAAGTTTTTTCTCTGCTTAAACAAGAAATTCCAGGATTATAACTGATTAATTACGGTGGAGACTTTGAATTCCGAGGTATATCTAGAAACCCCAATATGGTACGAAAACGATAAGATATCACACTTTGTGCCAAAAGGATCTAACTGTCTGTATTTACAAGTTCCAAAGGTTGAACCATTAAAAAATTTTCGGGGAGCACTTGCAAAAGCTGTCAACTCTCCATTAAACTCCTCAACACTCAAAGACATGATAACGAATCATTATCAACATGGAAGAACAGTTGTAATTTTACTCGATGACGCTACGAGACCAAATATCCATACACGAGCGTTATTACCTTTATTAACCGAAAAATTAAAAGAATTTGGGGTAATTAATGCTGATATTCGATTAATGATTGCTACAGGAACCCATGAACCTCCAAACCCTGAACAGATACAAGACAAAATCTTGGGAGAACTGTACGAATCGTGGAAAGATCGTATTTTGGTTCACGATTGTGATGACATAGCCAATCACGAGGATCTGGGATTCTCCCGCCAAAACACTCCCATCTTGATTGATAAAAGAGTACTTTCAAGTAGTTTAATTATTCCCTTAAGCGATTCAGAATATCATTATTTTGCAGGAGTTGCTGGTTCTGTTAAACTATTTGTTCCAGGGGTGAGCGCAAGAAGAACTGTGAGAGTGAACCATTCTCGTATTTTTGATTTAACCACAGGTTTCAAGCGTGAATGTCGTATGGGGAATATCCAGAATAATATTTCTATTCAAGATATTCGAAACATTGTTAGTTTTCTCATGGAAAAACACGGGCAAAAGATCTTTGTAATTGATGCAATAATGCAACAAGGAGATTTTATTGATATTGTTGCTGGAAACCCACTTGCAGTCCACGATAATGCCCTGAAAGCACTCTCACGACTTAGAGATGTATCAATTCCTAAAAAAGCTGATCTCGTCATCGTTGCTAAACCATCAGTAGACTTCTATCAGGCAGGGAAGGGCCTTAATGCGGCAAGCCATGCGGTTAAGAAGGGAGGAAACATTGTCTTACTAGCAGCGTGTCAAGAGGGATTTGGGCCAGCTGATTATTTTGAGACTATGAATCAAGTCAAGGGTTTACCTGATCTTGAAGCAATGCAATGGGTCATTAACAATAAATGTACCGAAGAAACATTCGAAATAGGGATACAAAACGCTATTGATTTATTCAGAATCCTTCAGTTAACCAATGGGCAACTTTACATCTATTCGGAATTAGATCCCCAGCTTTTAAAAGAAACATTTAGATATCATTCTTTAGAGATGAATCAAAGCCCTCAAGAAGCTTTAAGATTATTTGTAGAAAACTTTCTTGAAACGAATCCAGAAGGATCGATCTATGTTTTTGAGGATTACAATATTTTAGCAGTTACCTCAGAAGTAGAAAAGTAGTTTAAAGATAGTCTTATTGAAAGATAAACCACTTAAAGGAGGAAATAAGTATTAGAAACAATTGGAATCATATTTATCAGAATATAGGTGATTTAACACTACATTTTGTCGAAAGTGGATCAGGTGAACTGGTGTTAATGCTTCATGGTTTTCCAGATTTTTGGTACACATGGAGACAACAGATACCTGTATTATCAGATCATTATCGGGTTGTTGCGCCTGATTTACGAGGATATAACAAGAGTGACAAGCCTGTTGGTGTCGAAAATTATCATACCATGCTCCTTACTCAAGATATCACAGCACTGATTGGAGCATTAGGGGAAAGTAAAGCGATTATTGTAGGCCATGACTGGGGGGGAGCAGTGGCATGGAATCTTGCTATGATGGCTCCTGAATATGTAAAAAAGCTCGTTATCTTGAACTGTCCTCATCCTCTACCCTTGGTTGAGGCTTTCTGGTCAATGAGATTACGACAATTTCAAAAGAGTTGGTATGTTTTCTTCTTCCAATTAACTGAAGGTCCAGAAGAAGTATTGAGTAAGAATGATTACGAGATATTGAAGAAAATGGTCAAAGGATCTACAAGATACAAAGACGCATTTAGTGATGAGGATTTGGAAAAATATGTCAAAGCATGGTCTCAGCCTGGAGCATTAACGGGAAGTATCAATTATTATCGAGCAAATTGGAATCTCGCTAAAATATTGACCATGACAAAAGAACAGCAAGAAAAGCTCATTAAAAGGACCCCTAAGGTGAAATGCCCGACTCTAGTAATTTGGGGAGAAAAAGATGCTGCGCTTGACAAATCATTGACTCTTGGAACAGAGCAATACATTGAAGGACCTTACGAAATTAAATATCTCCCTGAATGTGGTCATTGGGTACATCTAGAAGCTCCCAACACAGTGAACGAGTATATTTCATCCTTTTTAGAATGATTATTGAGCAAAATAGGTACAATTTAAATACTAAAGAATCCGATATAGTATCTGATCTTAAAACAACCTTTTTCGAGAATGGATAAATTTAACCTGAAGAGATGAGTCTTATGAAACAAAAGTGGATCAAACCTCACCTGAGGATACTTGTGCGGAACGAGCCTGAAGAATCAATCTTAGGTACTTGTAAATATGACACTCCTCCTCTCGGCATGCATGGTAATACTGGTATATGCTGCACGAATATTTCCTGTGCTAGTCCATGTTTTGATTTAGTTGCTACTTGATTCTTCAAGAAGCAACTTAGGCCCAAGCAATCTTTTTGGGGCGTGTTATACGCCCTCGGAAATATGTGATACTTTATGTTCTGACATCGTTCCTTCTTGACAAGAACGTAACCCCTTTTTGGTGCACTCCCTTAACAGGTGGATAGAAAACAACAGAAAATTTCTTCTTAAACCGCATTTGTTAGTGCACCTTTAGCTAGTTTTAAAAAGCCTGTTAGGTGCGCGATATATGTCGGCACGCGATATAAGTCGGTGCACTATATATCAGCAATCGTCAATCTAATACTACAAAATCAGTTCTTCGGAATATCGTGAGAAAAAAATCTTCCAATTATCCACAATCTCATAGAATTGAGGAGATTCATTCGAAAGATAGCTTTAGGTTTGAGAAACTGATGAGTACGGACAAACGTAGGGATACTACAGAACCACGGAAGAAATCTACGATAGTAAAGCATTGGGAACGTGATCTTCGTCGTGGTTTGCTTCAATTGATGATTCTTATGTTAATCCGTCTTCGAACTGAAAAAGCACACGGTTATGGACTCATAAAACTGATCAAAAAAACCGATATTGGAATAGATTTGAAAGCAGGTACAATTTATCCATTGCTAAAAAGAATGGAATCGGATGGATTAATTGAGTCTTTCCATGCTGACGATTCAACCCAACCTGGTGTTCCACGAAGGATTTACTTAATCACCAAAGAGGGTGAAAAAATGATCGAAGAAATGATGAACACTTATGATTCATATAACAACACAATAATGAATTGGTATAATGAAATTAAAAACTCTAGAAGGTAAAGAAATTGAAATCCATTGATGTTGACGCAAAACAATTAATTAGAACATATGTTGATGGTATTGAGGCGTATCTCCGTGAACACACTCGTTTACACCCGAATGAAATTGATGGCTTACTGAATGAAATCAATGATTTCGTTTATCTAAGAAGCGGTGAGTTGGCATCTGGAGAGAAAGTCCAATATAACGATGTCTTGAAAGCAATCGAGGAATGTGGTTCCCCTTCTGAAATTTGTGAACAGTATTTAGAGTTGGATAAAGACGAAGAAATCGAACGATTTAAACCTAAAGCTCGAGGCCTCATGTCAAAGCTTCCGACTAAAGAAAAACTGAAGGAACGTTTTCAACTATCAAAAACTGTTAAAGAAGGAACCCATCATGAACCAGTTAGCTCTCCGCAGTCATTTTCGGAAATCAGAGCCTATTATCAACAATTTCCCAGTTTTGGGCTTTATCGTGTTTTTTCCTTACTTTTAATTGGATGGATCATTCTTGCCCTTCTTTATATGAATCCACTCTTCCAAGGTATTAATTTCTTTGGACATTATGATATACGTGTCAGTACGGACTATATTATTTATTTAAGTGCTAATTGGTGTTATTCTGTTGCAATTATTGCATTAATTGTGGTATTGTGGGAGGGGTGGGGTATCAGCCTCTGGAAAACAAGGTTAGTTGAGCAAAAAGGGATGGATCGTCGCTTTGATGATTCATTGATTGTAAGGATTTCACGACTTACATTTCTAGTAGTGTTTTTCAGATCATCCTTACTTTTGATTAATACTTATTTGCTGTTTATCCCTATTTGGCTGATTCTTGCTGGGATTATTGAACGTCAGATGCAATCACAGTTATGGCAAGAAAAGATTGGACCGTGGTTAATCTCTATCGGATCGAATCTTACCAACTCCCATACTGACCAAGTCAAGGATACTAGGCTGTCATTTATTGAACGATTCACTGATCAGCTTACAAAGCTCGAAAAAGTAATAGTAGCAATTTTACTCGGAACGTTCGTAATAACCTTCGTGTTTCCTTGGATTGGTTCAAGTCAAAGAATTGGAGGATATTATGATGTTTCAAGTTTACCAGCAGGAGCAACCATGATTGTGGTTTTCTCACTGGTAGTGATGTTGGCAACAGTTGGATTCATTAGACATTATAGAATAAGAAATCCATATCAAGTCCCAAAGTCCTTTTCAGGAGAGTCTGAGCTAATTGCTTGGTTAATGAGATTATTAGCATTAAAATTGGTTCTTATTGTTAGTTTCTTCACTCATCGTGGGAGTTCTGAACTTACTGCAAATTATGCTGGTAGTCTGTCAATTCTTGGAGTGTTAATAATCTCTGAAATCATTCTAAATACCTATGGTGGAAGAACATTCAGATCTTGGTTTAGTAAAGGGTTGGGTATGCTTGCAAGCTCTGGAGTAAGGGAACCATCTCCTCATAAATTCCAAACTGATTCGACCGATTATTCAACGGCATCTACAATTCCTTCTCCTGTAAAAAGCACTCCTTCAGTAATGACTAGTGATAACTATTCTT
>JAEOTU010000159.1 GCA_016839665.1 Candidatus Hodarchaeota archaeon | reverse complement strand
TGGTAAGCCATTTGGTTTCATTCATCGAAAGGAATCAGGATTTCAGGATTGTTTCTCGCTTCTTCGCTCCTCTCTTGTAATAGTTTATAAAATTCCCGTGTTTTTTCCCGTTCTAAGTACACTGTGATCATTGTTTTGATCGCATCACTTCGACTCCGATATCTCCCTTCTATCACCCATTTATCAATAGTGGAAAGCATCTCCTCAGGAATTCTTAGCTGGACTTGGGCCAATTATCTCACTTCCTTGATATTACAAGTTATTGTTTGTAAACATTTTTGTTTACATATACATAAAAACCTTTCTATCGTTCTTTTTCATTTAGTAGGGAGAATAATTATTATGTTAATAAAAGAAACATGAAAATATCCTCTTTTTCCGTAATAGAGACTAATTTTTTTCAGAGGAAAAAGAATTTCACTGATTTAGGGTATATTTG
Source organism: Candidatus Hodarchaeota archaeon (assembly GCA_016839665.1). The sequence goes on along the minus strand of JAEOTU010000159.1, from coordinate 1,581 downwards.
AATCATTATCGGATGGAAATTAAGCAGAGCTATCAACAATGGGCTTGAGGAGTCTCAATCTTCCAGTATGAGCGTTTTGGTCTGATGTCTGGTTTTTAATTTTTGGACGATGAATAATAAGAATCAAAATACTATTCAATAAACTAATATACTACAATTAAACTTGTATATTTAATATGTCTATTGTTAAAATTGGCGATAAAAAGCTGCTAGAACAACTACAAGCACGATTAACCATGAGATTAGGTAAAAGGCCCACGCAGCAAGAAGTACTAGATTTATGTGTAAAGCTTGGGCTTTCTCAGTTAGACCTTTTAGCAGAACTGGTGGAAAAACATCCTGTTCTCGATGAGAAGAAAGTTCAGGACATTCTAGCGCGGCGAGATAGTCGAGCAAAGCTTCCCTATGCTACGGATACCGATTCGCTTTCTCAAGACGACTCGGACATCTACTCATCACAAGAATTGATGAGATGATACTTGTGGGTGTGTTTTTAGATACTAATTTTTATCTCAGTTTGGTTCACCCCAAAGACTCCAATGCCAAGAGAGGAGGCGAGTTATTACAGGTATTAAGTACAGGTATCCATGGTTTGCTTTATACTTCCAATCTTGTTATAGCAGAAGCAGCTACACTTACTGCTGCACGAACCAAGGGAAACTCCATCATCTTGCAGGATTTAGAAGATTTATTCTATGGAGAATCTAAGCTGGCTGAAATTTTAACCGTCACTGGAGACATTGAAAGGGAGGCGTGGAAATTGTTTATCCAAGTCAATACCAATCTTCGCTCAAAAGAGAAGTTGATGAGTTTTATTGATATCAGTCATGTGATTCTTGCACAACAACACCAAGTGGAAAAAATCGCTTCTTTTGACGATCATTTTGATAGATTTTTAACAAGACTCTTTTAGTCAAGACTTCTCTGGTGAAGTTTTTTTATTTCTATTAAACTGGCTGCCTCTAGTATTGTCATAGAATCCTCTCGTCAGGTGGCTTGTGGAGTGTCATTCTTCGAGGAAGAGCGATTTGGTCTGGATGTTTATTCGTTGAATTTCATTTGGGGTATGACCCCACGATTATCGGTCAAGAAAAGCGACAATTTTTCCTGCGCTTTTTGTATTTTTTTCGTCCTTGTGACCTTAAAAACTTAGATTCATTTTCTGATCATGAACACAGATCTTTGTTTCATGAACTCTCAGAAATTAGTATAAACAGGCATTGGAGCTTTCACTCTCTTTGAAGAACTTGGAGAATTTTCTCTGGGATGGTCATTTGATGTTTAAGCATTGTATTAATTTGTTGAAAGCTGAGAATGAACAGGTGAGTTATTGTTTAAAACTGAAATCAGGGATCGAGCGGTGTCCTAGCCAATGTGGATACTATTCTAGCGGGGTACCTGGGAGTGTCGAAGAGACTAGGCGCAATCAATTCAATTTCGAGTGTTTGCACTTTGTTCGAGTTCAGGACGAGCACGAGACCCCAGAATATGTTTGTCGCTTGATGCACCTCCAAAATCCCCCTTGTAACGAGTGTCGTTTCCCAGAATATGCTGAAGCATCAATTTTGAATATATAACTTG
>JAEOTU010000158.1 GCA_016839665.1 Candidatus Hodarchaeota archaeon | reverse complement strand
TGGATATTTCAGCCAACAACGATACCGAGTCTTTGATAGATGCGGGTATTGAGTATGCTAGACAGCATGGAGAAATAGAGTTCTCTGTCCGTCAGATGATTTGGACAAGAGTGTTCTGGATCATGGCGATTGCTTCAATCTTATATCAGGTTTCTTGGTCAGTTGTGCAGCTTCATCATGTTCCTCATTTAATAGATGTTGGGATAGACCCAGTTGTCGCTGCAGGTGCTTTAGGAATGATGGTTCTGGTTAGCGCACCAGGTAGGCTGTTAGGAGGAGTGATGATGGACAGGATTCCATCGGATAAGATCAGATATGTTTTCTTTGCAGTTAATACCGCGCAAGTACTTGAACTTTTTATATTTCTTTTCGCCAAGACCATAAATGTGGTATATGTTTTTGTGGTTTTATACGGGTTTACGATGGGTATCAGATATGTCTTGTATCCTCTAACAAGAGGTAGATTCTTTGGTAGAAAAGCCTACGGTTCAATTCAAGGGATTTCATCACTGATATCTTTGCCGGCGTCAATAATCTCCCCAATTTACGCGGGATGGATATACGATGTTACGGGAAGCTATAGTTCTGTTTTAGTTCAAGGCATTGGGCTGCTCGCTTTTGCTTCCATAGCATTCTTATTCATGACACCTCCAAAGCCACCAGAGCAAATTACGGGAGTCACGGACTTCCTGTGAGAAGTTTTTACGCGCGTATTGTCTATTCAGACCATTGGTAATTCGAGAACTCTAACGCTTCAAACACGTTCTGACTGAAATCCGAGTTTTCGCATTCAAAAGTATACATAACAAAACCATCATATGAGAAGAAATGCATCCTTCTTCTATGATAAATAATCTTTGGCTCGGCAATTTCCACTAATTCTAAAAACTCCTTTCTACGAAATTTGATCCTGTAGGAGCTCGAACTAATTGCAGCAGCTGATGCGGCTGCTGCTCCCCCAGCAAATACCATTCTCTCTTGGACACCTCAACTAAACAAGTAAATTTCGAATGATATGTATATTGTGGGAATGAGTTTCCGAGGAAAATACTCAAAGATAGAGCATTAAGATCGAGGTTTTGGGATAGATAACAAAATTTGAGGTTAACTAATTTTCGAGCGTAGGTTTGAAGCTTTATACGCGATGATAGATATAAATTCATAGACAATATTTGCTGCTAAATGAGCAGTAATTTCTGATGGGTCATAAGCCGGTAACACTTCAACCAAGTCAAAACCTATGAAATTTAAGTTTTTTAATCCCCTTATGATGCTTAGTGCTTCTCTACTTGTAAAACCCTCGACTTCAGGAGTACCAGTTCCAGGAGCATAAGCTGGGTCGACAAAGTCGATGTCAAAAGTTAGGAAGACTTTTGAATTACCTACTCGGTTCCGGATTTTTTCGATTAACTTATCGATGCCGATCTCACGAATTTCTTCTGCAGTCACAATTTCGAGGCCAAGCCTTTGTGGAATGTTCAAATGGTCTTCAGTGTAAATTGAACCCCTTAATCCAACTTGAATGGAGTTATCAGTAATTAACAGATCTTCATCGATAGCTCTCTTAAAAGGAGTGCCATGGTTGTAAGGCATGCCAAAATAGTGGTCCACAGTGTCACTATGAGAATCAAAATGAATCAAAGCAACTTGGCCATGTTTACGAGTTACTGCACGTAATTCTGGTAAAGTTATTGCATGATCTCCTCCTAGCAGAATTGGGATTATTCCAGCATCTATTATTGGAAATAGATTTTCTTCTATTCTTTTATAACTATCCTCAATGTAACCAGGAACAACGGGCAGATCACCATAATCGACACCTTTTATGTATTCAAAGGGACTGATGCCCAAAATCGGATTATGGTGCCTCAATAATGCAGAGACTTTTCTGATAGAAGCCGGCCCTTCTCTTTGACCAGTTCTAAAAGACGCCCCGGCGTCTGAAGGCACCCCTATAATTGCAAATTCAACTCCTTTTGTAGTCTTGATATGTGGAAGACGCATGAAAGTTTTTATTCCAGAGAACCTGGGTGAAAGTATTGGATCAGCAGGTCTGAATTTTTTTTCTTTCTCATTACATTCTGAATCTAGCATAAATTTTCCCCTGTCAATAAGAACGAGAGAACACATATTTATTATTCTTTTAAGTATGCTTTTTTTCTAGACAATAAAAATTGTAAATCTCAATGCGCGCGTGTGGATGCGAGAAAAATTCAAAAATTTATGTTTTTATGAGTAATTGATTGGAGTCCACTTATTACTTTGAAGAGGTCAAAATGCCAACCTGGACAAAGTTATTGTTTGTTCTGGTAATAGCAGTTTTCCCCCCCATTATTCTTTTACAGTGGTTAAGTGGCGTTTTCGAACCTGTAATATTTCTAATAGGTTTATCCTTCGACGCTTTTTTCTTTGCGATATACATGAATTTTCGGAAGCTTGTGGTAACCGTATCAGATGAAGCGGTAACGGTCGCGTTTGGATTCATTAAGAAGAGAATACTCATTAAAGAGATCTTGTCATCCACTGTTACCATGGCAAAACTGGGTGTATATAGTGGTAATGGTATACGCGTAGGTGGTGACGG
>JAEOTU010000157.1 GCA_016839665.1 Candidatus Hodarchaeota archaeon | reverse complement strand
GATCTCATAGAAACAGTGTTTTCTTGGTTCCGTTTTCTCGCCTTCTAATAGTTTTATTCAAGAAACATTTTGACCTGTATAAATGTTCTGCGCTTTGCATTAGGCTTCATTGATGCCTGTGAAATTGCATTGGAAGGTAATGATCTACCTCTATGTTGAAATATATTCTTCTCCATAGTGGTATGCAATTGTCACCAAGTCTAGAATGTTAATTCTATTCCAAGGTGGAGCTACATCTGCAAAGTATTTTTATATATATTAACGCTCACGCTAGTTATACTGTGTGACCTGTAAAAAATCTAGAAATTAGCTTTAAATCTTGAGAATCGACTTATAGATATTGGTGAAGTCTTTGGAGTTAAACACAGAAATCGGGAATGTGAAAGCGTGGAGTATTGAGTCTGCTCTAGATGTGTTGATAGTCTTACTATATGTAAAGGGCTCTGAAGGACAGTTTGGTGAACCAATTGAAGGCATAACAAGATTAGACAAAATTATGTATCTGCTATATGAAACTACTGAGTTTCAAAATCTTATCAACAAAGGATACCGATTCCAAGCTGATAATTATGGGCCATTTGCACCAGAAATTTATGATGACATTGAAGCATTAAAACAAGAAGGCATAATAAAAACAACTTCTGAAAGAGAGTCAAAAGATAAAATCGAAACAGTAGATCAAGAGTCAATAGAGCTCCCTTTAGATGAGCAAAAAGGTAAAGATAAGAATGTTTCATGGACAACATACGCTGTCGAAAATTATGAGCTAACCAATGGTGGTATGGAAATAGGTTCTATGTTGTATAATGGCTTAACAGATAAACAAAGAAGGCAAATAGAAAGTTTGAAGAAAACCTTTGGAAAAATGAATTTGAAAAATCTACTTCACTATGTCTACTCAAAATATCCAAAAATGATTGAAAAATCGAAGATAAAGGATAAAGTATTATATGAAAGCTGAATATTCACCTATAATTAGGTGGATAAGTGGCAATAGGGAATTTCTATACTGAAGTTGTTGCGATAGCAATTGCAGCTTCTCTGATACTCTACTATATGGCACGAAAATGCACAGATAAAGTTGAAAAATTGGAAAACTCACCAAGCCAGGAAGGTTACATAATTCAATCTCATTTATGGACAACAGACATTAAAGACACTGTAGAAGATTTCAGCTCATTTATTCAAAGAAATATCTTAGAATCTAAAAGTAAGGATAAATACATAGAATTATTTTCTGATAAAGAGAAGATTAGTTTATTGAAAAACAGACTAAGTCGATTGGTTAAGTCCTACAATACTTATTTGAGTTTTGCTAATCTCTTACATTCGTTAATAAAAGAATATGAACTATCCAAAAAATGGTTGATTAGAACTGTTATAGTTTGTTTTGCTTTTGCTAGTTGGGGCGCAATGGGATTTCTGATGGAAACAGAAGCAAATTCGCTCGAAGTCTATACTAACATGTTCTGGGTCGTTTTTTACTTCCTAATAGTTTTATTGGCCATATTCATAAGTAAAATTGTAATCCATAACCGAAAATCGGGTTCTATTAAAACAACCATGAGAGCTGAAAGACGCAAATACCCCGATATAATCGAAAAGGTGGCATGAATTATGTTTGAGGAACAAATGAATGACAGAATTAAACTATTCATTCAGAATGAAGGCTATAGAGTACATTCACAAATCGCTTCATTTACTGGGAAAATAGATTTCGTTGGAGTCAACAAGAACTCAGAATGTGTTGTAATAGAGAGTAAGGTTAAGGATTGGAAAAAAGCATTGAAACAAGCATTAAGATATGGATATGGAGCTGAAAAGGCTTATGTTGCCCTACCAGCTCCTAAAGCAAGGAATGTTGAGAAGAAACATGGAAGATTATTTAAGAACTATAATATTGGGCTTATAGAAATCTCTCAAGATGTGAAAATTCTGATCTCTTCCAAAGAAAAAACGCCTTCTTTTATTTTCAAACAAATAATTCTAGATGAAACTCAAAAAAGAAAATCTCAGAGTCGTAACAGAATAGAGAAATTTAAGAAGAGGTTGAATGGATGACAGAACTCTGGTATAGAATTAACTTATTCGCTGAAAAAAGATTCTTCAAAAAAAGAAAATATATTGATGGATTGATAGTTCCAGCACATCTAATTGCATATTATGAAATTGCTGTTCCAGAATTTTTGAAGGATCTTAAGTTGCCTTTCATCGTTGACCCAGTAACATACTTGTGGGAATTAGATCCAAGTATCGTATACAAAGGTGTAGATTTAAAGAAATCGTACTCTAAATTCGTGGAAGAATTGGATTGCAAAGTAGCTAGCATGTTGGGAAAACAAAGAATAGCCCTGATAAAAACTGATTCCTCAGAGTTTCAAGATTTCGTTTACAAAGTTCTAAAGTTTCAGTTATTAGGAGAGCGTATTGAAGAAACTCCTCGACATCATTCAATGAAACGGATAAAAAGCTATAGAAAAAAGGAGACATCAGAAGCATCAACTATTCAGCCTTTTGCGCTAGTTCCACCATATTTCCATTTTCAAACTACGAATGCTGATCCTTATGATAAGACAATTCAAGCAGCTAAGTTGGCGAAAGATTCTATTTATAGTAAGAAATTCAAAATTTACCCCGTTCTATGCATGGATAAATCGATACTTCTTGACGAATCTTCCCGAAACAGAATTTTTGAAGATTTCAAACATTACTCAGGCATAATCTTCTGGATTAATGAATTTGATGAGACAAAAGCGCATCAGAATGAACTTAGAGGATTTGTTGACCTTGTCTCAAAGTTTCACGAAGTAAACATAGATGTAATTCATTTTTATGGTGGCTATTTCTCTCTTATGCTTAGTCATATTGGGCTTTCAAAGCTGTCTTCTGGAATTTGTTATCTACGCTTTAAAAATGTATTTGCCAAAGGCGGTGGTGGTGGTTTACCAGTTAGATACTATGAACCACATTTGAAAATCAAACTTATGGGGGATGATATGTTTAGGTTGTATCTTAAAGCACCAGATCTCTTTACATGTAACTGCTCTTATTGTTCAAAATTTTCTGATAAATATAAGACCTTGCAATCCAGAATCAAAAAGGAACAACATCTCAGCAAATTTTTCGGGATATACAATGATAAAAGACAAATTGTTGAGAAGGGTAAAATAGATTGGGAGACTTCCAGGTTACATTTCCTTTATCAACGAAAGATGGAGCAAACATTTCTGAAAAAAAATAATTTACCAGAAGTTATATCCGATCTAAGGATGAGTTATAAATCACTACAAGATAACCAAGTAGACCCTAATCGATTGCATAATTTCGACTCATATGACTACTTAAAACGTTGGACAGACTGTCTGGAAGATAAAGCTAAACCTAAAAAAGCAACATGAAAGTAGTCTCAAACCTTTAAACATTAATTCTTTCTTAACTTATAATCGTGCTGAATTTGTCAATGAGAGATGGTTATAATAGTGGTTATGTTAGATGCTTTGACTGTAAATACATGGAGAGCTATTGGAAAAATAACCACGTTGTTTATTTTCAGTGCAAGATTAGACCTGAAGTTGTGAAGAAGGCATGGGCTGCTCGTTGGCGAAAATGCCAATATTTCACTAGGTCTAAAGGTTCGCCTTTCGAACGCAGATATAACATTAAGACAGTTAATGATAAATAGAATGATGATGTATAGCCCTAGCGTGGGCAAGCTTGTATAGATATGTTTTCGGGTTTAGTATCTTGTTTTAAAGATTAAAACTACCCGCAGAATGAAAATATGTGTTGGTGGTGTGTCTCTTTTGGCTTTGTCTAAAGGATTTTCGTCTCTCTTTGGAAAGAATGGTATATTGGTTCTATTTCAGAACCTTACAGAAGATTGCCAAACATAATAGGCTACGAAAATTAGAGGAGAGAAGGCTACATAGGCTTATGGACTTAAAGATCAATAAAATAATGAAAAGAATTGTGTATTAATATCGGGCTTGCTAGAAACACTCACACAATGTTTTTCATAGACTTTCATATTTCTTTCGGATTTGTGTAACAACTTCACCCAAAATTTTGCTTTCTAACTTTTCTTTTCTAAACTCCGTCAATAGATGACTCACATGAATTGGATTTTCCATAACATATTTCCCCCTTCCTAGATAATTTTCCTGACAATATTGTTGAAGTATTCTACTGTAATTTCCCTCTCCAATTTCTCCAATAAATTCGTTTTCAAGGTCTGTCTTAATGCATGCGAATTTATCGGAAATGCTCTGAGGGTAATCTTCGGGATCACACTTCAAACATCTTTGGATATTTCGATTTGCATCTACTCCATGACCAGTTCCATTTGGGTTAAAATCTCCATCCCATATAACATATTGCGGAATCCCTAAACTAATAAAAAGTGAAATCGCTTCCGTCATGCTCTCCTTTCCAGAACAAGGAATAACCGAGATTCCCATTCTTTCAAACCAAATCTGATTATTTATTGCGAAACCTTGGATTAAAGCTCTGTCTTTAATGCCTTCTACAAGAACAACAAGCTTAGAAAAAAGCCCCTCATTCATCCATGGAGTCATTAAACTGATTAATCTCTGCCTAAAACTTTCTTCTGAGATTGAATCTTTAGCTAATTCTTTGGCATCTTCAACCAATCTAGCTACACTCTTCAAGTTTGCAAGAGTAACTTGGGTTTGTTTTGGTTTTCCTTGTTCAATTGTATCCTTCCTGATTATTCTAAGTTGGTTAAATCTTTGATAATCAACCATCAATGGAGAGTGAGTACTGTACATAACTTGGATCTTACCAACACCTTCTATTCCACGATTTGTTAACTGTAAGAGTGTCGCAGCAAGATGTCTCTGTCTATCTGGGTGAAGATACAACTCAGGCTCCTCTATACCAATTATTAAACCTGGCAAACTGATTTCTGATTCTGGGTCTTCAGGGGTCTCACTATTTATCAAAGGTTTTTCCGAGGTCTGTGTTGCTTGTATCAGCGCAAGTTCTTGAAACATTGTTAAAATAAATGCGCGTTGTAGACCATGTCCACACCTATCTATGGTATTTTCATATCCTTCTTCAGTTACTTTCACAAAAGCGTTAGGCGGGTTTATTGCCACCCCTTGTTCATTAACCCAATCGATATTTACTTTAGCATCAGGGAAAATTGTGTTAAGAGATTTAGTCAGGCCCTCACTTATTTTACTAAGCATTGATTTTTTAGCTCTCTCTATGAAAATGTTATATTTTTTCATTGCATCTTGTTCAATCTCAAGAAGTTCCGGATCTGTCGCCAAAGCTCCCCTAACAACTAAATCCATGATTTCAGATATTGTTGATCCTTTACCTTCTTCACCTTCAATAATTGCTTTATGGACAGCTGGAACGAAAATATATTTAGTGTGTTTCTCCAGTCTATGCTTTCCAACATTCTTAAATCCAAAAAATTGACCATTATCTCTTGACTCAATGCAATCGTTCTTATGTTCTAACTCCCAAGCCGTTAGAATTTTTTCAGCAACATCTCTATTAGTATAATTTGGGAAATTAAATCTCTCTTTAAATTGATTATACTCATTTCGCATTTCAGTACCTTTTGCTTTTCTAAAGGCTGCAAACTCTGTAGATACAAAACGTGTTCCATGATATGTTTGCTGCATTCGACCTGATCTAAACGAAATTAATTTTTCTATTGCTAATTCATCACCTTTGATATACGGTTGAAATAATTCCTTTTCTTTCGCTGTTAGATCGGTGAATCTGATTTTGATACCAATGTCGTTTTCTATCTCCCCATTATAAAAATCTCTTTCGTCAACATCAATTGAAGTATCATAAAATAATTGAAGAGCTCTAAGAAGTGTAGATTTTCCAACACCATTTTGACCAACTAGAACTGTTAATGGATCACAAGGGATATTTACATCTTTGAGAGGTCCAAGGTTTGTAACACTTATTGTTTTTATCTGCATGCGTTTAATTAATAAGAATCAGTATAAAAAATTGTAGATTTACATCGAGTTTCATGGGTGATTGTTATCATTCTTGCGCTGTCTAAGTAGTTGAATGGCAATACACATAACGAGTGAATTACATGCGAATAACAAACTTTAATTGTGTGTAAATATACACACTATTACATACATGTGAAGTGGCATGGGAAAGAAAATTAGGACAAACATTTACATTGATTTTAAAATTCTCAAAGAAGCTCAAGATCTAGGCTTGAACGTCTCAAAAACTTGCGAAAACGCCTTAAAAATGGCTATCAAGCAATTAGAACCGCTCTATTCGCATGAAATGTCGAAAAAAAATCTGATGATGTTGAAAACGTAACCCAAAACGGGCGGGGTGGGATTCGAACCCACGACCACAGGCTTAGGGGGCCTGTGCCCTATCCTGACTAGGCTACCCGCCCAACAACTCTTCTGCAAGCGTTTCCTCTGTAAAGATACAACCTTATTCACTTGTTTTCTTAGCTTTGAAGATTAGGGTGAAAGGCACCCTTCTCCAAGTATCATACTCTTTCTCTGATCCATCCCAGTAATATGGAATCTTCAGTTTCTCCTCTTCT
>JAEOTU010000156.1 GCA_016839665.1 Candidatus Hodarchaeota archaeon | reverse complement strand
CATACGCCTCCAAGGGGGACACTCGATTTTAGTTCATTGGGTGGAAAACATATCGGATCCTTTTATTTACGTAAACTCATTGAAGATTATCAACCCATTCTTTCGATCTTCGGTCACGTACATTACTGTGGAGGGTACTCTGAACTTGTTGGTCAGACTCAATGTATTAATGTTTCGTCTTTTGGATTAGTTGTATCCCACGATATTCTATTCGGTCAGTCAGCTTTCGAGCTCCAAATTAACCCAGAGAATCTAGATGTTATTTCAACAAAAATGATTGTCTCGCATTATTGGGAAGGGAAGCAGAAAAAACCTTATGTTGAGTATCGTCGTTGCCAAGTTTGTGGTAGACACACACCGTTTGCTCGAAGACAATTCAGAACCTGTCGTGTCTGTCTTGGAGCACGAAGAATAGAGAATAACTTGAGGCAAATTTCTCAATGATTACTGATTGTTTACCGTTTTCCAAGGAAAAATTTGGGTTGAGAATAATTCTCCGAGAGGAACGATTTTCAAATTACAATTTCCGATTTATCATTTTAACCAATAATTCCCGGTTAAATCTCAGAATGTGGCCAGAAAATAGAGAAAAGTCAGAAGTAGCTCCCTTGAAACCATTATGAATAGTGGTTTTTTGGTTTATTGAAAAACGTAGCTAGACAATTCCAAATCTTTCTGCATAATAAAAAGATCCTGAAGAATTGACGGATTAACTGGAATCCCAGTTTTTCGTCGTTCTAATTCCATTTCATATTCCTTTTCACCAGCAGAGAAAATTCTTGCTTGCCCAGGTTCTTTCTTGGAATTTCTCAGTTCCCGAACTATATCACCTGCAATCTTCTTGAATGTTTCAAGGGGAAGGAAACTTTCAATGTTTATTGCAAGAAAGAAATGTCCGAGCTTGTAGCCTTTCTGGAGTGTTAAGTCTTTCAGAAAAGGTCCTCCCGTCAATGCAGCAGCAAGAATTTCAACTGCAGTACCATAACCATATCCTTTATGTCCACCTAAAATTTCACCAGCTCCACCCAATGGTAATAACGCTGCTGTTCCATTCTTTAGCTGTTCTAAGATTGAAACGGTATCAGTTGATTGATCCCCACTTTCGTCAATAACCCAACCTTCTGGAATTGGTGTTTTTGTTCGTGCTAACACCTCAATTTTTCCTCGTTGAGTAATTGAGGTAGCACAATCAATAAGGAAAGGAAAGTCCTCATCGGTTGGACAGCCTATTGTTAACGGATTCGTTCCAAGCATTGGTTCAACTCCAAAGGTTGGAGCAATGGATGGACGTGCATTTGTCAAGGTCAACCCAATCATTCCTTCTTGGATTGCCATTAGTGCGTAATACCCTGCAATACCATAGTGGGTCGAATTTCGGACTGAAACTGCGCCAGTACCAAATTTTTGAGCCTTTTTTATAGCCAATTTCATCGCATGATACGCAGCGACATGCCCCATTCCGTGACCTGCATCAACTAATGCAGTAGTCTCTGCCTCTTTTATAATCTCAAATTCAGTAGTTGCATTTTGTATTCCCCCGAGAACCCGATCATAATACATTTTTAAACGTTGAACCCCATGAGATTCAATTCCACGAAGATCTGAACTAATTAAAATATCTGAACAGATTTTAGCGTCTTTCTTCGGCACTCCAATCCCAGTGAATACATCTTGCATGAAATTATGCAAAGTTTTTACATTTATATAGGTGATCTCTTCAGTCATACATAATCACATCATTTACGAGGATAAAATCATCTATTGAATTAAATACAAAAGCATTTTTCAGGTTTATAGATTAATACACAAAAGAGTCTATCTATGCAAACAGGATTGGAATATTTTGTACAGTACTGCGTTATTAGTTCTTGATATGCAGGTTGGGAATTTCTCAGAACCTGATCCTATATATAACAGTGCAAAACTTCTCTCAACGATACAATCTTTGATTTCTAAAATGCGATCTGTTCAAGGTAAAATTGTTTATATCCAGAATATCGGTACTGAGGGTGATCCAGATGAACCAGGAACCCCTGGGTACGATTTTCATTCGACCCTCCTTCCCAATATCGGGGATGTTGTGGTTCAAAAGTCTACTCCAGATGCTTTCCATGAAACATCTTTGCAGCATGAGTTAGAATCTAGAGAAATAAAAAAAATAATCATTGGAGGTCTTCAAACGGAATATTGCGTCGATACTACTTGTCGTCGCGCTTTTAGTCTAGGGTATGAAGTGATTTTAGTTAAAGATGGTCACAGTACTTGGGATGGATCGATTCTTACAGCACAACAAATAATAGATCATCATAATGATGTACTAGGTGGCTGGTTTGTTACCACGAAAGAAGAGAGGGAGATCATTTTCAAATAATAGAATAATTTTTCTCTGCGACATCACTTTCTCTTGGGGATCAATCAGATCTGACATCGTACTTAATTGCTTCAAGTAAAGTATGAAGCAACTTTGAGATCTCCTTAGGATAAAAAGCAGGAGGAGAGATAGTATTTTCTATTTTTACAAAAGCTGTTGATTGCTGAAAATGGTTCCTACTGGGAATTTTTTTAGAGATTAACTCTCGGTCTGCATTGGGGTCTAGTTGTTGAATAATCTTAAATGGTTCATAGATTTTTTTCATCTCAAGGAGCATACGTTGAGCAACTAGATCTTCCTTAGCTCCAATTATGAGTAATTCAATTGGGCTTTCAACTAAACGTTGATTTGCAATGACAAATTCTGGTGGATAAGGTGCGTCACGGGAAATACCAAAATTTGAGTAATAGCTGGTTACGCATCTAGTGGCGATTTCACGATAGGTTGGATTGGAAGTTAAATAGGAAAGTGTCACTAAATTTTCTACCATACGAGCATTCTCGCGAATAGGATAAAGAACTTTCCTCAAAGGTCCAAAATCTCGATTTTCAAAAGCTGTACGATCTTTAAATATTTCTATTTTCCTATCAAAATAGTATTTCATGATGATATCAAGCTGTTGCTCTGCTCTTTGAAGATAACTGTTTTTACCAATGAACGAATACGCCTTGATGAGTAAATTTAAATAAGCCACCTGATCTCGCAGAAGAAATTGATAATCAATTCCGTCCAACAATAAATGAGGCAGTCCGAATTCACTAACAATTTTATTCAATACATTCAAAGCTTTGATAGCTTTTCTAAAATAGTATTGTTTTCCCAGAATTTCTTCTAAAATTTCTTTGACTTCTAAATAAAGGCAAATAGTATCACAATTATTATCTGTTAAAGTCAATTCATTGATTAGCTTTTCTCCCGTGTGAGTTAACAATGCTGTTTGAAATAAACTTTTTGAATCATCCCAAAGATTCTTAGCTATAAAATCTAAAGTCGTTTGTAGAACAGTCAAGAACTTTCGATCATCTGTGATTTGATAGGTGTGAAAAAGGTTCATAGCGATTGCTGCATTATTTTTTATAGTCTTCTGATAAGATCCGACTTCTGTCCAATCGCGATTTAAACAGAATTCGTAGAATCCACCAACTTTTGAATCCTGTAATCCTTTAATAGAGGCATTGAGAGTGTGGATAATTATTCTAAGGAGCTGTTCGTCTCTCGATCTATGAAATAGTAACAATAGAAATTCTAGAGTTGCGCTTGGATGAAATTTCAATGGAGATACTGCTAAATTCCATCCTCCAAATATTCTGTCATATCTACGTAAGATAGAGGATAAGGATATTTCTGCAATCAAATCTAATTTTTCGTGAAACTTCTGATAATTATCCAAAATTACAGTCCTAAACGAATGACTTCCGTATAAATCCTGAAAATGATCTTGAACTTGTGGTTGTAGACGTTTTAGTTCTCTTAAATTGCGTAAAAACTGTTTAGGGGACGAGCTGGAACATTTACCAAGAAAACCCCCATTTAAGGAGTGTATCGGGTGTTTAGGTTCTAGCATTTCCGAATAACGATCAACAAGCTCTGGATAAGCATATACATCTAGGAAAATGGGAATAAAAGCTGAAAATAACACCTGTTGAACTTCTGGGTTGGAAAGCATGGAAGAAGCAAATGATCGACAATGAGTACATAGCTTATCTTGGAAAATGAAGACGATAGGCCTGTTTTCTCGTATTGATCGTTCCCAATTCTCCTTTGTAGGTTGAAAAAATATGGTATCCATTTAATTTTCCTTTCTTTTTTTCAGAAATTCTTTAACACAGTTTTTGGATTAAGGATTGATTATATAGCCACTAGTTAGTATCGTTAAAAGATCAATGATTAATGCATGACAGAGTTATCATAATGGAGGAATAAATATTTTCTACCTTAAATGATCTTTAACTATCCTATCTAATTCTTTTCGAAGTGATTCATCCAAAGAGTGTCTAGGAGGGCGGTTGCTTAATACTCTCGCCATTTTTCTTGCTCTTTGCCTTGCTGAGGTCTCTCCTTCAGATTTCCAGAACTCACGAGTTTGTCGATTAATTATTTGTTGTTGATCAACAGAAAAAGGCAGATAGAGTTCCTTCCTAAATAGGTTTAAAGTGGTGGGATGAGAAAGAAGCGAAATATTTGCATCATAGTCATTAATGATATCTTTTGCAAAGGGCTCGCTATAGTTTGTGATTCCCTTTACAAAGCGTTTAACCATACCTGCAATCTCATTATCAATGATTAGCTTCTCAAAACTTTGTGTTGATTCGAAGTCTAGCATTCCCGGGCCTGATATCATGTTAATTCCTGTAAGTCCTGCTAAAACTGCTCCCATACCTCCTTCGAACCCTGCTTGTGCATCAGGGACTTTTGAATCTGATAAAGCCATGTACGCGTGCGTAGGTAGGTTTAAAAACTTCCCCATTTGAGCGTCGGCAATATTAATCATCATTGTTTCAATAGCACCCATCGGGGTCGTTCCATTCTTCATATCAAAAACAGCAGGAGAACCTCCCCAAATTATTGGTGCATTCCGTTTTGCTAATTGAGAAATAACAAGACCAGCTAAACATTCAGCGGTATGTTGAGTAACACAACCTATTAAAGTAATAGGAGCAGTAGAGCCAGCAAGAGGCATACTTACGAATTCCGAGGGAATTCCACACCTTGCTGCATCAATGACAGATTGTGTGGTAAGATTTGACCATAAAAGTGGAGGACTTGGGCAGGCGTCAAAAATAGCTAGGGGTTTCTCTGCTAATTTCTTCTCTGAAGTTCTAGTTACTTCTAATAGATTCTTCATTATAGAAAAGCTCTCAATTCGAAAAGTCCCTGTAACTATAGGTTTAGAGCAATTAAGTAGTGCGAGATATAAGCGATGCCAATCTTGAGCTTCTTTAGGGACATCAGAATAAACAATTGATGTTGACTGGGCCTCAATGTGCGGTAAATGATCAACCATCTTTGAAAACTTAATAAAATCAGTAGAAAGTGCCTCACGAATATCCCCACTTTCCAAATCTTGGATGAAGATGGCAGCGGAGCCAGGGTCAAAACAAATGTTGTCTGCGGATAAATGGATTGTTTCATCCTCTTCACGGTCAAATAATGTAATTTCAGAAGGAGCGTGAGATATTAACTTTTCAACCAAATCTTCAGGAATGAAATACCTGAAATGGTCATGGTTGACTCCTTCTTCTTGTAACAACCTTTGTGCTTCAAGGTTTTCGATCATCACTCCCTGAGTGTGAATAATATCTTTGGCTTCTCGCAGTATTTTTTTCTTGTAATCATCTGGTAATAACTCAATTCTTGGTCGTAATATCGACATATGTTACCCTCCTGTGAGTTCATCAATAATTCTACGAAGCAATTGAATATGGGTTGGTCCAGTCCCACAACAGCCTCCAATAATCTGGCCGTCATATTTTAGAATTTCTTTCATATCCTTAGCAAAATCCTTTGGTTCTTGTTTGTAGATTGTCACTCCATTTTGTAATTCTGGCTGTCCAGCATTTGGTTTTAATGAGAGAGGTATTTCAGGTGCTACAGTTCTTAAGACTCTTACTAGTTCAATGAAATCATCACTACCAAGTGTACAATTAGAACCAACTACTGTCACCCCCGAATTGATGATTTCAGAAACACAATCGACTACTGAATTACCCATCACTGTAAAAAATCCTTTTGGAGTCTTATTATAAGTCATACTAGCAATTATAGGCTTATTCGATTCAATTTGGACAGCTAGAATCGCAGCTTTCATTTCCTGCAAATCGGAAAATGTTTCAAGATGCCAAGCATCCACGAAAGGTTCTAAATACTGAGCTTGTTCCTGAAATCCCTTTTTTATATCATTGATGGATGCTTTACCTACAGGGGGGAGAAATTCTCCACTAGGTCCAATATCACCGATCACACACTTTTCTGAAGGACAAACGCTTCGTAGGATCTTACCAGATTTTCTATTGATCTCTTCGAAAAGATGCTCCATCTCATATCGTTTTAACGCGACTCCATTTGCTCGAAATGTGGCTGTTTGTACTAAATCACTCCCTGCTGTGTAATATTGTTCAAAGATCTCTCGAATGATTTCAGGTTTATCTAGATTCCATTTATCAGGAAGATCCCCAGGGTTGATGCCTCTACGCATTAGTTCGGTTCCCAATGCCCCATCAAAAAGTAGAATTTCTTTTTTCTTCAAGAGAGAGAGAAAATCCATGATTAATCCCTTTGCTTTTGAAATATTTATTATAATCCCAGTAGAGTCTTTGCAGTAGTAACGGCAGCTACTGCATTTTCTGCGTACCCATCAGCTTTGCATTCTTCCACCCATTTGGCTGTTACAGGGGCACCCCCGAGCATTACTTTGAATTTGTCTCTCTTACCCTGTTGTTCAAGTAACTCGATTACTTTCTTTTGGCCCATCATTGTGGTTGTTAGTAAAGCTGATACTCCGATGAGATTAGCTTGTTGTTTTTCAGCTTCAGCTATAATCCTTTCTGCTTTAACATCTGCGCCTAAATCAATAACCTCAAAACCATTTGCTTTTAACATGGTTGCGACGATGGTCTTCCCGATCGTGTGGATATCTCCTTCTATAGTTGCCATCACAATTTTACCTTTCGTCTCTCTTTTTACTCCAGCTTCTTCCAGATGAGGTGTTATGATATCTATCGCCTCTTGCATCACTTGAGCCCCTCTCATGAGCTCTGGAAGAAAAAACTCACCAGCATCCCATAAATCACCTACTCTCTTGATACCTTCACCAAACCCCTTTTCAATCGCCTCAAGTAAAGGGAGCTTCTTATCAATCGCTTCTTGTGCTAATGTTTTAGCTTTCTCCATCTCAAGTTCTACTACACTTTTTGCCATTTCTTCGTAGATATCCATTTTAAGCACCGTTTTCGATAAATATCAGAAAATTGGTTTACCTTTAAGATTTCACAACGGGATATGAGTGATATGTAGCCTAACTATTTAGCTTTTGTAAATTTTCATCAGTCAAGAATTTCAAGATCTTTTAAGAATTCTTAATTACTTAAATCGGTTCCTGAATTCTTTCATATTGATGACAGTTTTTGTTAATCGTGCTTCTTCAGCTGCGAAAGCCATCAAATGACTTTCTAATGAAGCTTTTGCGCTAGTTAAGGGTTCTTCCGTGCCTAGTCTTAATGAATTGATAAATGAATTTATTAACTCTGGATCGCCTCCTCCGTGACCACTAGCAGCGTCCAATTGCATTTTTCGATCAATTAAAATCTCTTCTGACTCACTTAAATGATCATAAAAAGTTAATCTCTCACCAATGGTTAAAAATTCTCCTATTAGAGTTCCTTTCGAACCATCAACCCTGATTGTGCGCCCTTCAGTGTGGGAATGACCGTGCATGGTAAAAGTTGCAGTAGTACCATTTTCAAACTCAATGATTACGACTTGATGATCAACGACATCATTATCTGAAAAATAGACACATCTTCCATATGAGTTGGTTTTTAGAGCATCCCATTTTCCTTGAGGAGATAAATCTTCAGTTATTGTTGAAACCGGCCAATCCTTATAATCCTCAACCTGACGAAAAGGAGGTATTAATTTTTTCAATTTTTCGAATAAATGTGGATGTTCTAATGCTAAATTTGCAATAAAACTTGTTTTCCCAGTCATACCAATCTGCGCAATACGTAACAAGGGTATAATATCAATATAGATCCGGGGTGCGTAGTATTTACATGATTTAGCTGCTGGACAACCGTCTAAACACCGTTTAGTAGCACCTTCAGGGGCATTTTCTGCTTTAAAATGTGTGAGTGTTCCGAAGGAGCTGATATTACAAGGTTTTTTTCCTACAAACCAATAGAGAATGTCTAAATCATGACAAGATTTTGCGAGAATCATTGGGCTAGATGTATTCTCTTTTGCCCAATTACCACGGACAAAAGAATGGGCCATATGCCAATAGGAAACATTTTCCCTATGGTCGATCGTAATAATTTCTCCTAATTTTCCAGACTGGATAATATCGTAGATTGTTTTAAAGAAGTTTGTATATCGTAGTACATGTGCTATGCGTAGTTGTTGGCCAAGTTCTTCCGCTGTTTTAGTCAACAATATGCTTTCATCTAGTTTGGTGGCCATGGGCTTCTCTAACAACACATGGTAACCGAGGTTTAACGCTTGTAACGCTGGTTGAGTGTGCATCTGGTCTTGGGTACAAATGAAGGCAGCATCGGCGATTTTCGATTTTAATAAATCTTCCCAAGAGTTATATTGATGTGTGGAAGGGATGGAATGAGCTCGGGCAAATTGTTCTCGACGAGTGGGGTGTGGTTCCGCTACTGCTACAATTTTAATTTCTTCAGGATGATCCAGAGCATATTGACCGTAAACATCCTTCCCTCGATTTCCCGCTCCGATTAACACAGCTGTTATACATTTATCTGAATCTAACATAATCACATCCATCAGGATGCATTAATTATGGTAATAGAAGTGAAGTTGAAAAAAATTTACGAAAAAAGAATATTTTGAAACTCAAAAGCGTCTCTGGAAATGACATCGACAAGCTATTAAAGTTATCAACCCTGATAATACGATTATCACTTCAAATCCAGGGGTTGCTTCAGTATTTTCATTCAACACTTCATTCAAATCACTACGCTCTAGCTTTAGGTTCAGAGCAAAATTTGCATTAAAAGTTTGTTCATATTTTCCAGTCATGTGTGTTGATATTTCGTATGCTAGAAGTACTCCCGTGCTTTTTTCCCACATGAAATTAGCTGTGTAAGTAAATAAAAAATCAATTCCCATCGTACTGTTAAGCATTGTTCCATTGTATTTTATCCACATTTGATAGTATTTCTCATTATTATCAGCATCCAGCTCCAGAATTGTATCTAAACCTTCCAAGGCACCTGGTAATGAGGAAACTGATTTATTCCATTCCTTTATCAATGAGGACCACGATAAATTTACGGGTACAATAAAGACCCAGTTACCCACACTAATCCCTGAATCACTTTCCAGAAAATTATATCCTTCTCCTAAAACGCTCTGACCAAGGGATTCTTGCAAATTATTCTCAATCATTGAAGTTAAAGTTGACCTATTGACAGTTACTGAATTATTGGTAGAGCTCACTTGATATAAAATAGTTTCTGGAGCTGTGGAGTCAATCGAGAGAATTTTTAACTGAATTTCCTCATCTAAAGGAACTAATGAATCCCCTAACTGATAACCTTGCGTAGAAGACGTAAAATCGAGGTTTCCAAAAGAATATTCAAAATAACGATTTGCTTTTTTCACAAGAAAAATCCAAGAATCACCAGTATTAACTCCATATGAAGCATTGGAGGCACTTGAGAAACAAAGAGGAAAGAACAGAATAATTGATAATAACATCAGACAAAAAATTACATTCGATCGTCGTTGAATTCCAGCTTTCATATCAACCAATATAGCCAAATCTAAGTTTTGTTTAAATAATCTTAGAAGGGGGAAGTTGTATTCTTTCTTTTGAATTTATTTTTGAAAATCTTGGAATGACAAAAAAGGATTTCAGCCTATTTTATTTTAAATTTCTTTATTATCAAAGTAAAGATGAAATAAAACCTATCCCAGCTAAAATTCCTCCCCACAATAAAATTATCCAAGAACTCAGCATACAGAATCCCCCTGGTCGTGGTATCACTGGAGGTTGCGATCTAATATTTTGAATCTCTTCAGTTACTTCTGTAAGTTCTATTTCAGAGGCTGATTGAAGAAAACAAGCTAGAATTTGGAGTGCAATTCTACACATTATTGTCCGAATTTCTTTTTTCTTAGTGTCTTTGTAGACAGGTTGGGATGCCATATTAAGAAATTCTGTGAAAAGATCAAATAAAACTGATTCTCCTTGTTCTTTCCTTTTTTTAGCTATCTTTTGGAGGGATTTATTAAGAAGAATCTCCTCCATGTTGTAAGAACCTCCTCGATATAGTTCCTTTTTGCTACTTGACAAAAATTTTGAAGTTATTCGCCAAGTGTGTCGTTCAAGAATTATGTATAGCTGTTTTGGCTCAACTACATCCGTAGACTGAAGCCTTGAGACTTTCATATCTTCTTGTTTAAGAATAACTCGTTCATCTTTAGTTGATTTCGATGTAGAATAACTTGAGATTAGTACGCTAACCTTCGTTCTTGCAGGGGCAGTAATTTCCTTGATATATGGGTCTAATGAGGGAATAACAATCAACTCTATCATATAATTCAGATGTTAAGGAGGCGCATTGATATTAATATCATAATTTACATTTGGTTTGATGTTCTTTCCAATAATGCAGTACTTAGGAATAAGTTCACAAGCTCTTTCCAGAAGAAAACCGTCACCCTTGATGTTTATTGAACAAGTAATTGCTGAGAATATGAAATCGTTTGTTTTTTTGTCATATTGGACTGTGGCCGAGGTTGTAACATTAAGGCTCTCTGGTTTGGTATGAAGACTATCACAGATATGAAGAATGGTAGTTAACGTACAAGTTGCGATACTTGCAAGAAACAAATCCTCGGGTGAAGGACGATCAATCCCTCCAAATGGTGGAGGACAACTGAAAGGAAGAAGGTCAGGCCACTCAGTTGTGACAAAATATCCCTTTTTTTTCTCTTCCCAGGTTGCAGTGGTTTTCACATCAAAATTTTTAGCTTCTAATCCTATCATGGCGAATATTTCCGTTGAAAACTTAGTAAATAGTATTTCTTATGCGTGGATATTTCTCTATTCATGATTAACGCAGAACTTAGACTCTTGATCGGTGAATTTAGCGTGAAAAATCACTTAATTTCTGCATTTTTCTTTATTAATAAATTAACAACTAACTGGAAAGAGATTTCATGGGATTGATTGACTGTGAAGAATAGTCTACCCATTAATTCAATTAAGAATGAAGATTGTTTAACATTTATCCCCCGTTTACCAGATAATTCTATTGATATCATTATCACGGATCCTCCTTATGCTATTTCAAAGGGAAAAAAGCTCTCCATGAAGAATATCGACAAGTTGAGCGGATTTGGTGGAGATTGGGATATAATTAATGAAGAATGGGACCTGTTTTCCTTTGAGGACTATTGTGCATTAATTGAAAAAGTATTAACAGAAAGTTATCGAGTCCTGAAACCGACAGGTTCAGCTTTTTTTTGTGGAACCTACCACAATATTGGAATCATTAATTATTATGCGCTGCAATCCAATTTTAAGATCGTTAATGAAATTATTTGGTTTAAACGAAACGCTTTCCCTCATCTATCCAAGAAGTGTTTAACAGCTTCCCATGAAAACATTTTATGGTTAAGTAAATCTGACTCATGGAATTACAATTATGAAGCTATGAAAAAAGCGAGTTATTCTTTTGATAACCTAAAAAAGCCAAACAAGCAGCTAAGATCAGTGTGGGACATACCAAACAACAAAGAGAAAGACGAATTATCATATCGAACGGTATTCCCAGATAGATCGTATTGGATCAGGTCACAAAAACCCCTTCGTCTTATTGATCGTTGTATTGAGATGACCGCGCACCCGAAAGATATTGTTGCTGATTGGTTCGTGGGCTCAGGAACCACCCTTATTTCTGCTTTGAATCATTCACTGCCATTTATCGGTTGCGAAGCAAACCCTAAATTTGTTGAAGTAATTAAATGGCGGTTAAATGAAAAAAGATAAGTTGCGAAATCGAATGAAATCTGGGTTTTTTTAGTGTACCGCGTGCTTTTCTTTGGCTACGAAGGGGATTATTATTAAAATTATAAGTGTTCCAACAACATAAAGCCCAGTTGTAACATAGAAACATAACCGAAAGTTGTTACTTGGACCGATTAAAAATCCACCAATAGCAGCAGAAAAATTCCAAAACATCCCCCAAGCCAGCGCTTGCAAGGAATTAATTTTTCCTCTATTTTTCTTTGGAACAACATCCATTAAAATTGAACGGCTGAGAGGTTGGGAAGCATTCATGAGAGATCCTCTGACAAGAAAGATTGGTACTAAAATGAATATTGGAGGATAGAAAGAGATAATGAATAAACACGCTGTAGCGATCGCTTGAACAGTAAAAATCATTTCTGCTCTTCCTCTTTTCAAGGATGATTTTTGAGCAAATAAACTGGTAAATCCTGTAAGAATGGAGGTTGCTCCCATGATTAATTGTACACTTATTGGCGAGAGAACATAGATCTTAATAAAAAAGATAGGAAAAAATTTTATTGTCATACCTGCTCCGAATCCGATTATTAAGTT
>JAEOTU010000155.1 GCA_016839665.1 Candidatus Hodarchaeota archaeon | reverse complement strand
TCTCCTAAAACAACAATTTTCAATGGTTTATTATTAGCTGGAGGCATTAACCTCATGAGACACACCAATACCTCCAATAGTGTTTTCTATTTTAATTACCCAAAAATTGTACTATTTTGAAATATTTGGGTGTTTAAAAGAAACTTGGAGGGAGGAAGATTGGTGAAAACTGTGGAACTTGATTTAATTAAGAAAAAAGTAGCTTTTTTGGTAAGGAAAACAGTAAGAGTGAGAAGAGGGTCTCCCTTAGTCGAGGAAGGAATATTAATAGGGTTAAGTCTATTTGGCTTTTTACTAATACTATCAATCGTTACAGGGGTTCTTGATTGGCTTTTAGTAAATGCAGATGAGCTACTAAAAGAATTAGGATCCTTATTTTCTTAAAAGATTTAGTTTTATCATAAATCGATGTTCAAATTCTCCCCAAAATCTTACATTTAAATACTTCTTTTTTTTCTAC
Source organism: Candidatus Hodarchaeota archaeon (assembly GCA_016839665.1). The sequence goes on along the minus strand of JAEOTU010000155.1, from coordinate 4,585 downwards.
ACTAGATTCTAGTGGGTTTCTTGTTAAAATGGTGGACCGAGCGAGATTTTCAGGTATAAAGGTAAACTATATACCTTTTGAACTCGCGACCTCCTGATATCTTGAACAGCGGTATCTAACCTTCTGATTGCAAGTCAGGCGCTACTTCCAAGCTGAGCTATCGGCCCCGAATATGCGAGTGTGGGAAATATTGTTTTTCTTAAATATTTTTCAATTCTCTTCTAGATAATTATTTTTCCAAATTCGTAGAGGTTCCTGTTTAGATTTAAAGCGTAGTTGTTCTAGATAGCGATAGACGGTACTATGTTTTGAACCATGAATTAGCTTCGTTATAGCCTCTCTTGCATTTCTGATCTCCAGAACTTCTCCTATTATCGAAACTTGATCTCCAAAGATGGAAAGAAAAACTTCAGTTCCATCCTCAATCATCTTTCTTGCTTTTCCTTTCTCACCTATAATTCGTGATTTTAACCTTTTAATATTATTTTTCGATCCCGTAAGTTCAATCGTCTCTAGAAATACATCGTCATCTAAAAGAAGGAAAGCTTTCTCTGCACTGAAACCTCTTCCAATTGCTTTTGCAATGTCCCTAGCTTTCCACACGAATGTCGGATCTGGAGTACGAGAAGTTGAACATATGTAAACTGATCCCTCATCACTATTGATACGAATAGAAACACCTGCTATCGATTCTATCTCTGATTTTACTTCACCATTCTTCCCAATTAAAACTCCTATCCGAGTTTTTGGGATCCTTAACCGACTTTCTATAACCATTCGATTTATTTCACCTAAAAGCTTTTTGAGATTTCTTGAATAATTTAAAGAAAAAGGTTTTTATCCGAAAAATCCTTAGTAATCTCGTCAAATAGCACTTTTTTATCAGGGATATCAAGTCCTTTCTTTGAGAAAAAAGAAAGAATGTTTGTTAAATCCCGTTTGAGAAATTCTAATGCCTCCGGATGCGAAGTTAAAACACTTTGACTCATATCAATGAGATAGGGCGTTTTCCCTCCCATTAGAATGTTGAAAGGAGATAAATCAGCATGTACTAGGTCTGCCTGCTGGAAAAGAAGTCTGGTTTGATTTAATATTTGGTCTAATGTGAATTTTGTAATAGCACTTGGTGTATGTCTCAATAACGGATAGGGTTTACCATCTTTTCCTAGGAGCTCCATTAACAGAATATTTTTCTTTACAAAAATTGGTTTAGGAACATTGATTTCTGCTAATGAACTTCTATGAAGGTTTTTGTATTCTTTCTCAACCCAGAGGTTAATGATGCGGCGAGTTTTCTTGCTATATTTATGAAATCTTCTATCACCATTGATATAACGGATTATTTGCTTAAAATTAAGCGTTCCTGTACGAAATATTTTTAAAACTATAGGTGATTCAATTGAAAAAGCTTTACAATGCTCCTCTCCTTCTGATCCAAGTTCAGCTAAGAATACACCTGATTCCTTTCCAGAGGCAATAGTTCCAGTAATTGAGCTAATAAATCCCCGATTTTGTAGCCGTTTTAATTCCTTTGTTGTATTCAGATCTATCACTGAATCAGTGGTTTGGTAATCCTCCGATCTCTTTCTTTTTTTCCGCCAACGGTCTTCGTTTCGATAAATAATATCCATTATCTTCTTGTCATCTGGCTTCATCCCTAGATATCCTCAATTTACGAAATGGGTTTTTTCTAAAGTATTTAGAGGTAATTCTTGGCTGTATTAGCTCACAATTCGGACATTCTAACAAATTTCGTCTTTTGTACTCCAATTCATGACTACATTGAATACAAAAAGAACAAATTACTCCTAATCCTTCTCCAATTAAACTGATATACACTGGTTTTATTGCTCTAATTATCCGAAATTGAAGCCAATCTCCTGGTCTGGTTACTTCATACATATTTTTGACAAAACGTTGAGAGGCTTCTGAAATATGTAACACAGCATTTATGGGAATCAAAACGTCTTCTTGATTTAAATGATAAATGTTTACTGATGCGATCTGTTTTTTCATGAATTCTACACGACCCACCCCAATATCGCCGTTCTTCAATAAGTGGTGAGATTTCTTTGGGATAACCGAGATTTTATGTTTCTTAGGATCCGTTACCACACGACCAAGAACTTTAGAATAAATACCCCCATCTTTTTCATAACAAGTTTCATCCGGCAAAAATTCCTCTATTACCGCTATCTTGTCACCTGGTAATACCAAATTATCATTTGAGTCGAGTTCCTTATTACTTTCCATGTCCATTCCCAGATAAACTATCTAGCATAGCTTTTTAATAATCTCGCTGATAATATGTAACTATTAAAATTGTTGGACACTTTAATTTTTTTCATTCGGAGAGCTTTACAGTTTTTATTAAACTCTCTATCAACTGATTGTCAAAAGACAAAAGCTCGGCTAAGAAAGATTGAAAGAAATTTATGACAACTAATAAAAATTAAAATTATGGCAAAATTGAACATATTTTAGCAATTTTAATAACCTGGTACAATTCGTAGTAAGTCCACACAAACATAGTGTTTATATTTTCGGTGAAAATGGAAGGAGGGAAATTGAGGGAAATTTATTGTAGCTAAAATTTCGACCTTTTTTTCATTTTGTTTCCCTAGCTGCGTAATTATTTTCTGAGTTTCAGGATTCGACTTGTGGACAGAGATAATTGTTTGAGAATATTTCAATGCTTGCTTTAAAAATACAAGATCTAGTTTACGCCTTTTAGTTCCGAAAGGTGGGTTCATAAATGTGGTTTGGTATTTATTTCCCCAGTTGAAGGTTTCTAAGAATTCAACTGAGGCGATTAATAAATCTAACGAGAGTGAATTTTGTTTTTGTGATTGAACGAGGTGAGTTATGGCATCAGAGTCTATGTCAACTCCTAAAACACGGTCTGAGAAAAATTTCTTTATTGGTAAGGTCAATCTACCAGTTCCACACCCAAGATCAACGACATTTTGTCCGATTAAGTCATCTGAACTTAGGATAAGGATTAGTGCTATTAAATCACTAGGTAAAGAATACTGTTCTAAAAGGATCTTGGGTGATCTAAAACTATCTATTTTATCAACAAAAGCAATTATTTTTTTGTAAAGCTCAGTTTGTTTAAATGACCATGAAATAACTTCAGGAGTAACGATTTCATAACTCGTTTTTGGTACGATTGGCATTAAGAAATCATTTTCCTGTTCAGGGGAGTCTCAATACCCCCGACGATTAAATAGATCTCATTTTCACCGCATTGGCTTTTCTTTCTTTCCTGAAAGTAAAGCAGTAAGACTAACTCCATTCACGAGGACTACTTTATATCGAACACCTGGTAAATCCCCGATCGCTCCACCTTTCCCCCCTCCAATTCCCTCTATTATAACCTCATCGTGTTCGTCAATAAATAACAGACCTCCATCACCAGGGACAAATGCAGTAACCTGTTTTCCATTTTTTATTAGCTGTACTCTTACACATTTCCGAATTGCAGAATTTGGTTGTTTCGACTCAATTCCAACCTTTTCAATTACAATTCCTCTTGCCTGAGGAGCTCCTTCCAATGGGTCAAACTTCTCCTTTAAGCGGAGCACTTTTCGTTTGTATATTGTATTCTTCCAGCGAAATTTCTTTCTTTTCCGAATTAGCTTATTTGCAGCAAATTCTCCTCGCGGTGATTTTAATCCTGTCATAATTCTTCGCCTAAATGAAATTGATCTTTTGATATTATAATCAAACACCATATCCTAGTTTTTAGAGAAAATACTCTTCTTTGAGCCTTGTTTAGGTTATACATTTGAAAGGTTTTGTTGTAAAATTTAAAATATGATAGATTATGGAGGACTTTGAATAATCACATTATTGACTCCAAAGTGTCTTTTCATCAAAAGACGCGAGCGTTGGATGTTTCTACCGTTTTTTCCGATTGCTTTGCCTCTTTCTTGGGGAATAACTGTTACAACAATAGTTTTTTTACCTGATTTCTCATGAATCTCAACGTTTTGCGTCTTTGCAGGTGCTAGTGTATTTGTGACAAATACCTCTGGTCTTTCAGAATATTCAACTATATCAATACTTTTTTGGAAATGTTCACGAAGTCTTCTAATGGTTGTTCCACCTCGGCCTATCACTTTTCCTGTATCATTTCGACGAACTACAAAGATTACACGACTTTTCGTTTTATCCCAAATACAATCTAAAGCAAGAGCGCCAGTTAAGCCTTCGAGAATGGAAATAAAACGAAGCTCCTCCTGAGACATTCGAATATTTGACAAGAATAAACATCCTATTGAAGATAATCTAGGATTTTTGAATTTCCTGGATCTAAGATTACCAATGCAGAAACTAGATGAGGACGTCCACACACAGCTCCAAGTTCGAAACCACTTTTTTCATACTGTATGATTGGAACTTGCGAAAGGTTACAATTTCTTATTAATATTCTCTTTAATTTCAACGGTAGATTGTTTGAAATTATGGCAGTTTTAACTTTTCCGCTTGAAATGCTTTTTAAAGCAGCGTTATATCCCAATTTTACTTTTCCTGTACTGATAACCATACTTATGGCTTTTTCCAAGTCTGGTTTCATAAT
>JAEOTU010000154.1 GCA_016839665.1 Candidatus Hodarchaeota archaeon | reverse complement strand
GAAATGAATGTTCTTGGGATTAATGTAGGTGAACCTAAAGAGGAATTAACTCAGATAGTAGATCAGATAATTCGGGAGTTTGTTGAGGATTGGGGACTGAAAATAACCATTACACGAGAAATGATTAGAATTGTTGACGGATACTATGGAGAAGGGTATGGAATTTCGACCAAGGAGATGGTTGATGCTGTAAAACTAGTGGCGAAGCTAGAAGGGATTTTCTTAGATCCGGTTTATGGGGGAAAAGCTATGGCTGGTTTAATTGACTTAGTGAAGACCGAGGCTATCCCTACAGAAAAAAAAGTGTTATTTCTTCATTCAGGCGGATTACCATCGATATTTAATTATAATGACGTCTTTTGACAAGGTCATCATTGAAAAGCATTTATGGTATCCATCGCTAACTCAGGAGGACAATTATAAGGCAACATTACCACAGGAATAGTTGTCCCACTTTGTCGAAAATCGTCATATCGTGACACGACATAATCAGGGGTTCCTACTACCGTAATACGTTTGAGCATTTCTTCCGAAACAGAGTTAGCAGCAAGTTCTCGATCACCTGCTTGAAATGCAGCTCTGATTTTCTTAGCCTCTTCCTCGAAACCAAATCTTTTTGCAATATTGAAGTAAAATGTTCCCATCCCCGCGATATAGTAGGTTAAATGTCTTTTAATTAGATATTTTGCCTTTTCAGTATCGGACGCGCAAGTAAGAATGTATGGTATGATTTCAAACTCTTCTTTGGGTAGATTGGGATCCCTTTTCACCATTCCTTCTTCTAAATGGTTCTTTTGGCTTGGAATTTCTGTGAAAGATGTCCAGATTGGGAACCAACCATCTGCGAGTTCACCAGCAAGTTGAACATTCTTGGATCCCATTGCAGCAAGATACAATGGAATGTCCAAAGGGGTCTCAAAACTCCTTATTTTAAACCCCTTCAACGAGATTAGCTTCCCTGAATAGTTCACACGCTCCCCTGAAAAAATCAAACGTAAAACTTCTAGATACTCACGTGTACGTTGCATCGGATTGGGTTGATAATAATCAAAACCATGCCAGTCTTGAATGACTATAGGTCCACTTAACCCTAGGCCCAATATGAATTTCCCATCTGTTAATTCATGTAAGCTGGCTGCAGTTTGTGCTAAGGTTGCAGGACTTCGGGAAAAAAGATTAACAATTCCTGTACCAAGAATTAGTTTTGATATGTTTCTTGACATTGATGCAATTTGTGTAAAAGCATCATAGCCCCATGTTTCCGGAATGAAAAGGTGAGTAAACGTTGTATCATCCAATAACGCGATTAAATCTCTGCATAGCGAAGGTTGAAGATAATCATATGATAAAGTAAAGCCTAGTTTATCTCTAGTACTCATGATAATCGAGTTAATCTGCTTAAGAATTAAAATAAATTTTGATTGATTGATTGCGAATGCGAAATATTAAACAATAAGCATTGTGTTAACAAATTATATTTAGTATTTCGATCATCATTAACATTCTAGAACTCGCTAGAACTCGGTTGAAGTTAAAATGAATCTTGAATCACTGCTTGAAAGGAATGACATTCCACAGGATGTAAGGCAAACCATTAGACAACACATTAGTGATGTTACAGAGAAAAAAATGCTGAAAAAAGCAGTAGAGGAATTTGAAGAAAAGCTAAGAAGTTTCATTGATGCTGCAACTGATCCCATTCTCCTCTTAGACTCTAATTTAAATGTAATTGATATTAATGAAATTGCATTGAGGGGGTTGGAATTAAACAGGGAAAATGCACTAGGAAAGCCATTAGGCGAGATTTCACCAGATATTAAAGGAATGGGGCGATATGATAAATATATGGAGGTTATTAAAACAGGAAAACCCCTTCTCATAAAGGATCTTGTACCTCATCCGAAATTTGGTGATTTACATATTGAGCTGAAAGCGTTTAAAGTGGGTGATGGATTAGGTCTGATAACCAGAGATATAACTGAGAATAAAAGAGCTGAGGAACAATTACTAGAGAGTGAAGAGAAATTTAGGTTATTGTCAGAACAGAGTATTCTTGGAATTGTAATCCTACAAGATGGTTTTATCAAATATGTCAACAATGCTTGTGCAAAAATCATACATTACACTCCTGAAGAAATGATAAATTGGCCTCCAAATGAATTTGTAAAAGCTATTCATCCTGAGGATCGATCATTTGCAATAGAACAAGCACGAAAAAAACAATTAGGGGAATCTGATACTGTTTCCCAGTATAAATACCGACTAATAACAAAACTTGGAGAAATTAAATGGATAGAGAGTTATTCTAAGACAATAACTTATGAAGGAAAGCCAGCTGATTTTATTAACATTATTGACATTACTGACCGTATAGAAGCAGAGGAAGCACTTCGGGAGAGTGAAGAACGACTAAGAGCCTTTATGGATTCTGCAACCGATGCTTTCGCTGTGTGGGACTCTGATCTTAAGTTAGTTGATATAAATAAATCTGGAATGCGAATGATTCCTGAAGGAATGGAAAGAGAGAATATAATTGGGATGAATCTGAAAGATTTCGATATTACAAGAGGGAAGGATATATATGACAAGTATCAAGAAGTGATCAAGACAGGAAAACCTTATTCTATTGATAATACTATCCCACATCCTAAATTTGGCGACATTTACTTAAATCTCAAGGCTTTCAAAGTAGGAGAGGGGATGGGAATGATTGTTACTAACATCACTAAGCGTAAGAGAGTAGAGAAGGCATTACGGGAGAGTGAAGAACGATTAAGGGCCTTTATGGATTCTGCAACTGATTATTTCTCACTTTGGGATTCGGATCTCAATTTAATTGATCTCAATAGAGTTGCAAAGGACATCCTGCAGACAGGATCTACAAGGGAAGAACTAATTGGAAAAAATCTCTCAGAATTCGACCCTTTTAAGGAGAGGGATGTATATTACAATTTTTTGAGAGTTATCACCACGGGAAAACCTTACTTTGCATATGATTACATATTTCAAAAGGAAACTGAAGATGACACTCATTTATCTATCAAAGCTTTCAAGGTAGGAGATGGATTGGGAATGATTGTGACAGATATAACTCAGCGAATTAGAGCTGAAGAAGCACTTCGTGATTCTAGGGATAAGTATCAAATGCTTATTGAGAAGTTAGAGGAAGGAGTTTTACTTGAAGATGCAGATGGAATCATTACGTTTGTGAATCCTAGAGCATTGAAGAGATTAGGCTATTTGGAAGAGGAAATGATAGGAAAACATTGGAGCCTTACCTCCCCTCCCGAGGATTTAAAGAGATATCAGGATGAAACTGCAAAACGTCCCAAAGGGATCAGTAGTACTTATGAAAGTGGTATTCTTTCAAGAGATGGAAAACGTATCCCAGTTATTGTCTCTGCTACCCCTCTTCATTCCCCTGATGGAGAATATATTGGAACACTTTCAGTTTTTAGAGATATCTCAGAGCAAAAAAAAGCAGAGTTACAATTACGAGAGAGCGAAGAGAAATTTAGGTTGCTCTCAGAGCAAGGTATTCTCGGTATCGCAATCTTGCAAGATGGATTGGTTAAATATGTTAATGAGGCTTGTGCTGAAATTATAGGCATCCCTCAAGAAGAAATGATGAACTGGCCTCGAGATGAATTTGGTAAAGCAATACATCCTGATGATCGCCCACTTGTATTAGAGCAGGCACGTAAGAAGCAATTAGGAGAAGAGGATGTCATTACCCATTATTCTTTTCGTATTCGAACGAAATCTGGGAAAATAAAATGGCTAGAAAATTATTCAAAAACCGTCCTGTTTGAAGGAAAACCAGCAGATCTATCTACCTTAATTGACATTACTGAACGTAAAAAAACTGAAGAATCGTTGAAAGAAAGTGAACAAAGATATCGGACTCTAATCACATCAATGTCAGATGGTATCATTGTTAATGATATGGATAACAGAATAGTGTTAATCAATCCAGTCTTAGAACAAATGCTTGGCTATAGTAAGGAAGAGATGCAAAACCGCTCGGTGACTGAATTTCTAGATCCAGAATCGATTAAAATCTATCAAGAAAAGACCGATGACCGACATTCGGGCAAAATTCCATCAGATGAATATGAACTAATTTTTGTTCGTAAGGATGGTATCAAAATAACTACACGTATTTCCGCGTCGGTTTTAGAAGAGGGATCTCAAATCATGGGTTCCTTCGCGATAATTTCAGATATTACTTCCAAGCGGGAATTAGAGGATAGACGATCAAGTTTCATGTCAATGACCGCTCATGAATTACGAACCCCTACGACAATAATTAAAGGATATACTGAGCTGCTTGAATCATATATTCGTGAATTAGGTTTAGAACACAGTGATAAGTTTGTTAACCCTCTCCAAAGAATTAACAAAAATGTCCAGCGTCTTGAAAGGTTGATTACAGATGTACGCGACATTATGAAAATTGAACGAGGCGTATTCCACCTTCAGACTGAAACTGTTGTGTTCAATGAATTCCTGGATGAATTCTTAGGGTCATACCAGGTTATTCTGAAAGACCAATTAGAGTATTCCATCGGTTTGATGAATGAGATTCAGGTTTCAATTGAATGTGATCCAGAGAGGCTTCTTCAAGTTCTAGGTAATTTAATACGTAATGCTATCGATAACACTCCCAAAGACACACGAAAAATAACTGTAATTTCTAACCTCACTTCAGAAGATATTATTATTGAAATTTCCGATAATGGTGCGGGTATTGAACCCAAGAATTTACAGAAAATCTTTGAACCCTTTGTATCGGTACCAACCGAATTTACTGTTCAAGGTACAGGTGTTGGTTTATATTTATCCAGATCAATCGTTGAGGCTCATGGAGGATCATTGTCAGCTTTCAGTGAAGGAAAGGGTTTAGGTGCGACTTTTACTGTAAGACTCCCAAAAATGGGATTACCATTGAAGAGAGGCTAGAGAAACTTTCTATTGGCGTCCGAAAGCTATTCTTAGCAAAGTTTCCGCATCCTTGAAAACGCTTTTTGGGACAACCGAGTATTCGTGGTCATCTAGACCATATTTTAAGTTGAACATATTGCTAAAGGAATCCAGTGCACCCCATAAAAAGCTTGTAATCCTATCTACAATGAGGAAGGTTACAAAATTTTCATTATGTGATAGCATTATCCTTTTGTCTTGGAAATTGATCATTTTAATGTTCTTTGTTTTAATCATGTCTGAAAAGAGAGTTATTAATGCAAAAACTCCACCTGAAAACAGCGCATCCTGACTGTTTGCTTCTTCTTTAGATGATCTAAAGTCAAATGAGAATAGCAGTAAACCTGATCTATTGATTACCATAATCTTTTCTAATTTTTGGAATTGGAGAAAACCAATTGGAGCCTTTACATAAGCTTGGAAAATCATTATTCCACCTATTATCACACTAATATGAGGAGCAATGTGCCTTAAGAATACTACTGTCACGGGATCTAATAGTTCTGCTAGTTGGTAGCCACCCGCGACAACAATCATAGTTAAAAAATAATAAAAAACGATTGCCAATTGCATCAATGAAATTTGCTTCTTTTGAGCAGTATCATCAATACTTGCCTTGATTCTTCTAAGAGATCTCAATGTAACAACAACAACGTATATTATAAAATATGAAGCAGGGAAATTTGTTGAAAAAAGAAAGTTTTGTAATGATAGAATGAGTGGAGAAACCTCTAGTGACCCTAATGCAGGATAAAACAGCTGAAACATTATATTGAGTATAAATGCTCCAAAAAATATCCCATAAAAAAAGCCATGGATTGGATTAATGCTTTCGTTCTCAAAATAATCAATGAATAATAGGAAAAATCCAGCAGACATTCCTCCAAAAAAAGGGAATAAGAAAACAATGACATTTCCTTCTTGTAAATAAAAATTAACAGGATCATTGAAGTTCAAAATATAGAAGAAGAATTCGATAGCAACATAAATTAAAAATAGCAGATAAAAACTCGATAAGATAGCTACGACTTTAATTCGGGTTACTTGCCATCTTCGATATAACATAATAAACAAAAGACCGTTGAGGACTAGTTCTAAAAAGAAGATACTAGAACCAATGTAACTTATGAGAGGAGGAACCATCTTTCAATTCCAGGCATTAAAAGTTCATTGCAGCCGTGTTTGGTAAAAACTATAATCGAATGATTGAATCAATTTATCCTAGAAAAAATCTTCCAGATCTTATACAAAAGATTGACTAAATAAGCTATAAGCAATTCACAACATTGTTCATAATCATCAATAAGATTGTTCAAAATAGAGTGCAATTAGTATTTTCTATTCTTATTAGTCCTTAAAACTGGTGTTTATTTATGCCGTTAAAAACTCCCGAAGAATATGTTGAAAGTATCAAAAGAGATGTTAAGCTCTTCATGTTTGGAGAAGAAATTAGAGAATTCTGGAAACATCCTTATTTTAAAATCATAGAACCTTCAATTAATACAGTGAGCAAAATCTATGAACTAGCTCAAATAGATGAATATAAACCTCTGATGACTGCAACCTCTAACTTGACTGGAGATACAATTAATCGTTTTACTCACATTCACGAATCTGTTGAAGATCTAATTACCAAAATAAAAATGCAAAGACTCGTAGGCCAGCAAACCGCATGTTGTTTTCAAAGATGTGTTGGATTTGACACTGCAAATGCTTTGTGGAGTGTAACATGGGAGATGGACAGGAAATATGGCACTAATTACCACAAACGATTCAAAAATTATTGGATTGAAGTTCAAAGGGGTGATCTTATGGTTGCGGGCTCAATGACGGATACAAAAGGAGACAGAGGTAAGCGACCAAATAATCAAACTGATCTTGACCAGTACTTACACATTGTGGACGAAAATGATGATGGAATAATAGTACGAGGAGCTAAAATTCACCAAACAGGATTTCTCAACTCTCATCGAGCCATTATTATGCCTACTCTTAGATTAAGACCTGGAGAAGAAGAATATGCTGTAAGTTTTGGTGTTAATACGAATGAGAAAGGTATCACTATGATATATGGAAGACAATCATGTGATACTCGTAAAATGGAAGAGGGGAAGTTAGATATTGGTAATTACAAATATGGAGGACAGGAGATTTTTGTAATCTTCGATGATGTATTTGTACCTCATGACCAGATTTTTATGAAAGGTGAAATAGATTTTTCAGGAGAATTAGTCAATAGATTTGCAGGTTTCCATCGGCAATCCTATGGAGGATGCAAGGTGGGTGTTGGTGACGTTCTTATCGGTGCGGCTTCATTAATTTCCCAATATCAGGGTGTTGACGGAGCCTCCCACATCCGTGATAAAATAGTAGAAATGATCCATCTTAATGAGACCCTCTTCTGTTGTGGTATTGCATGCAGTGCTCAGGGTTTTCAACGGGAAGCAGGTAATTATGAAATGGATATGCTTCTTGCAAATATCTGTAAACAGAATGTTACCAGATTCCCCTACGAGATTGGTCGTTTAGTAGAAGATGTGGCAGGTGGAATCATCTGTACCATGCCATCTCAAGCAGACTTTGACTCGGAAGAAATTGGCCCTCTTTTAAAGAAATACCTCACGACTTGCGATGGAGTACCTGTTAAATCACGATATAAACTCCTCAGATTCATTGAAAATCTAACCATGGGAGTAGCATCTTTGAGTTATAAAACAGAATCATTACATGGTGCGGGGAGTCCGCAGGCCCAGCGAATTATGATTAGCAGACAAGGAAACTTAGAAGAGAAGATTAATCTTGTGAAAGAAATCCTAGATATAAAATAATTTTCGATCCAGTTGAAAGTCCTGTTGATTTATATTTCTTTTATTTTCGCAAGAAATGATTGAAATTGACTCTGGCTTAAAAATGCACCACAAGCTTTAGGATGACCTCCTCCGAAGCCTGAGAAAATGGGTATGAAATTAATAGTGCTATCTGCAGGTGCTCTAGCGGACACACGACAAGATTTTTTACAGGAATAAACTAAAACGGGTTTCCCAATCAATTCAGCGATTATTCTCCCCATAGTACCATTACCTATTGAAGTAGTATTATTTACTAGCCAAAGGCCAGATCTAGTAAACTCTGTTGGTTCTTTTGGAACTTTGTGGATTAATTCGAAGAACCTATCTTTATTCTTTTCCTCGATTTTCCTTATAAGTTCCTGAGCTGTTGCTAGATCCGTTACTTCGTTAATAAATCTGAAGTATATTTCCTTCCAGCCCACCTCACCTGCTTCATAGTTTAATGCTTCAATGATTTCTTTAAATCTAGGGTACACCAAACCAGTGAATATTTTCTTCTCAAAAAAGAAACCAAACTGTTGAAGACCTTTATCATAGACCTCTTTTAGAGCAGGATCATAAAAATATTGAATCTTGTTTTTCTGAATTTTAAAATTAATCCCTGCATCTGCTAAGACTCCTATTAAATTCAAATATTCATTTAATGGATTAGTTTCTTGACCTAATCCTTTCAAGATTTTATTAGCTAAAAATGTGGCTGGTAGATAGCATTGACCTTCTTTACACGGATTATAAGCTTTGACACGCTGGGGGAAATCACTTGTAACGTGATGATCGATTGCAAAAGATTGAGCTGCTTTTGAAGCAGCATAGCGGTAATTTGGTGTATTATCATATGCAAGGTCAACCATAATTAATATATCAAATTTCTGATCAATTGGTATATCCCACCGAAGCTCGTCTCTAAAATATGTTTCAACCTCAATTTCATAGAGTTCATAAAGTCCCATATCAAGTTGTATTGCGCTAAATAATCCATCCAAATCATTGTCAGCAGCTATCGCAACAGAAGGATCATTACTAAGTACTGATTTCAATGAACTACAAAACTCATTTATATCCAAGAACATGTTCTTCCTCTTTTGTTTCAACAGAATATATTTCTAATATGTTACCATCTGGATCCGAAAATTGAAAAAAACGATATGGTTTAGTATAATTAACTCGTAAAAGATTTGTAATCATCATCGGCCTCAAAGCTTCTACTCTTTCGTATTCAGCTAAAATATCCTCCGAGTAGAGACGAATAACCGCATTGTGATGTTTAATCTTTAATTGTGCTAATTCTTTCAGAAAGAATTCCTTATAGGAGTCATCAAAGTATTCTTGATAATCTCTTGTTTCAATCATTTCTTGATCAAAAAAGGGATTATACAAGCCCAATTTGAATCCTTTCTCTTCATCACTGAATTCGGCCCACCGATCTTCGTACCGATGTTTC
>JAEOTU010000018.1 GCA_016839665.1 Candidatus Hodarchaeota archaeon | reverse complement strand
TTTTTGAGACTTTATGGCAACTTAGATTTCCTCGGGGATTAATACGACCAGGAGCCATTTTACAGCCTTTCCTTCCTTCAAGAATCCCAGAAATTCAGAGATTCATATTTTTCCAACAAAAAAACGCATGGAAGATCGCTAAATGTATTGAAAAACAGTCAACGATTAAGGAAAACCTTACAGAGCTAGAAATCCTAAGTTTAAATGATGTGAAGAATACAGGAATTTCTGGGCCCATAGGACGAGCTGCGGGAGTGATTCCCTCATTAATTACACCTGTTTCTGTTCCTACAAGACAATCAGCACAGCAATTACTCAAGTATGCTTTTTCAACTGATAACAATCTATTAGGTGTGTTGAGAGTTGGTTATGTTGAATTGATATTAGCGCTGGATCGAATCTCTCAATTATTAAAAAGTTACCAAATTAAAACCTTCGATACTTCGATAGAACCTTTAAATGGCGAAGCAACGTCTTCCTTTCCAACCGTTCTTGGTGAAAGTCATTTAACAGTAAATATTTCTGATGGTCAAATCAGATATTTTAACTTCATTCCTCCTCAAATGTCAAATTTGACTGGGTTCAAAAAAATTCTGTCTACCTGTCCAGTCTCTCTAAAACCTATCGTCTTACTGTTCTTCGATCCTGAAATTGCAACAAACTTAGAGTGATTAGCAATGGTATTGACTCAGCTCCTATTACTGTCTTTTATCTTGATAATATTTATTATATTAACTCTATTAGCATTGAACATTGATCACTTAGGCCGTTTTCTCTCTGGAAAAGAATTAAGGGAATTTAGTGGGATTTCATCTCATAAGAATACGATCAAGGACATTTCACGCTGGATTAATCAACACACACAATCGGAAAGTTATTCGGAACTAGTTACCAAAATTTGCCCTGTTGAAGCCATAACTCAAGTGACAGTCCCTGAAATGTTTCTAGTAATTTCAGAAAACCGATGTTTAGGTTATGCTTGTCTCGAATGTCTAAGATTAATCCTGTTAAGAAAATTACAAAACGAAAATAGCTGAAAAAAGAAAAAATGAAAGATTAGGGTTTAATACCTAATTCTTTTTCTTTTTTAGCGATATCAAGTTTAGTCTTTACGACTGTATCGGGATTTAGGCTCATAGAATCGATTCCACATTCGACAAGGAAAGTAGCAAACTCTGGAAAATCACTTGGAGCTTGGCCACAGATGCCAATCTTTTTCCCTTTCTCCTTTGCCACATCAATAACTGACTTCACAAGCCGTTTCACAGATGTATCTCGCTCATCATAGATATGTGCAACTAATTCCGAGTCACGATCGAGTCCGAGTGCTAATTGAGTGAGGTCATTACTCCCAATTGAGAATCCATCGAAGACTTCAGCGAAACCATCTGCTTCAATTACATTTGATGGAACCTCAGCCATTACATAGACTTCCAGCCCATTCTCACCTTGTTTAAGCCCTGCGTCTGCCATTGCAGCTATAACCTTCTTACCTTCTTCTACGGTACGACAGAAAGGAACCATTGTGATGACATTCGTTAAACCCATTTCATCTCGAACACGTTTAATTGCTTTACATTCCATGATAAAAGCTGGCTTGTAGCTGGGATCGTAATAACGTGAAGCACCCCGCCAACCGATCATGGGATTAGACTCCTCAGGTTCATAAAGCGCTCCACCAATCAAATTGGCGTACTCATTTGTCTTGAAGTCTGATAACCGAACCACAACATCGTTTGGATAGAATCCTGCAGCAATCCGTCCGATTCCCATTGCCAAGTTTTCAATGAAAAACTCTTCTTTATCCTCATAAGCGGCAGTTTTCAGGTCAATTTTCCGAATAATTTCACGAATTTCAGCATCCGTGTCAGCTTTCTCTTTGAGCTCATCATAATGATGCAGTGCAAGCGGATGAATCCCTATATATGAGTTAATGATGAACTCCTCTCGTGCTAACCCGACTCCATCATTAGGAATTTGAGCTTGATCGAACGCTTTCTCGGGAATCCCGACATTCATCATGATTTTAGTTCTAGTTACTGGCATTTCATCTAAGAGAATTCTTTCCACATTAAATGAAAGAATTCCTTCGTAAATAATACCTTCTTGTCCTTCTGCACAAGAAGCAGTTACGTCCATTCCATCTTTTAGGACTTTGGTAGCATTTTCAGTTCCAATAACTGCTGGAATTCCAAGCTCCCGTGAGACAATAGCGGCATGACAAGTGCGTCCACCACGATTGGTGACAATAGCACTCGCTATCTTCATAATCGGCTCCCAATCTGGGTCTGTCATATCCGTTACGAGCACTTCTCCCTTTTTAAATTCATGGATTCTACTAGACTTCTCTATGACATTAACTTTACCCTGTCCTATTTTGGAGCCAACCGCTTGACCTTTAACTAATTCTTTTCCTCGTTCACTAAGCACATATGTTTCAATAACATTGGTAGCTTTCTGAGAATGAACTGTTTCTGGCCGTGCTTGGACGATATAGATTTTTCCATCACCTTCATAATCTCCATCTCCATTTTTTGCCCATTCTATATCCATGGGTTTTTCATAATGATCCTCAATTGTTGCTGCCCATTTAGCAAGTGTGACAACTTCATCATCAGTGATACAGAAAGTTTTTCTCATAGATTCTGGAGTATCAACATTTTTCGTTGGCCGACGTTGATCTGATGTATAAACCATCATCTGTTCTTTGGTTCCAAGACGTTTTCCTATGATAGGTCGCTTACCTTCATTTAATGTCGGTTTAAAGACATAGAACTCATCAGGGTTCACAGCTCCTTGAACCACATTCTCACCCAATCCATAAGCACCAGTAATAAACACTGCATCTTTAAAACCAG
This sequence comes from Candidatus Hodarchaeota archaeon, assembly GCA_016839665.1. Next base: position 1,153 of record JAEOTU010000018.1, on the reverse strand, counting down.
ATTCAGTGTCAATAGAAAAGATTACTCCAGAAGATGCTGAATCTGAGCGGATCATGATTTGGACACCGATTGAGAGATAAACATCGAAATGGCCAAAACCCTTGTCTTCACGATAACTTATTGCACGATTAGTAAAAAGACTAGCAAAACAGGAGAGACATGAAAACAGAAGGGATTCCTCGCCTCGAATGTTGAGATAGGTTTCTTGTTGACCAGCGAAGGAGGCGTCAGGAAGATCCTCTGCAGTAGCACTGGAACGTACGGCAACATCAACATCAATTTGACCTGTTTCCTCACACAATCGATGATACGCATTCCTGATCGCTTCTTCCAAATCAGCAGGCATTTTAGCGTATCGGATAATACTTCTCACTTTTCGGCCGCGCTCTTGAAGATTACGCATGTCATGAGTATCTAATCCTTCTAATGCGTCTTTAACTGCTTGCTCTATTCCCGCTTCCCTTAAAAGATGACGATAGGCGACTGCTGTAATGGCAAAACCATTAGGAACCATTACTCCTTTTTCTTTGAGAGAATGGTACATTTCACCCAAGGAGGCATTCTTTCCACCAACTAAAGGTACATCTTCCATTCTGAGATCATCGAACCAAATAATGAACTTTTCATCTCTATTTTCGCTTTCTGACATGATAATGCACAGACTATTCTAATTATTGTAAAAAATTGATTAATTCAGGCGGATTACTAACCATTTCTGCTTAATCTCGCCAAATAGTCCCGCATAAGCATATGTTATTATACATTATGTAATTTAATACAGTATTACGTTTTCTAAAGTGTTTTAAATTCAGGTAAAACCCATTAAAAATAATAAAATCTTTTAAAAACTAAGGATTATAAGAAAAAAGAAGAAGAGGAGGAAAAAGAGGTCGAAAAGTTTCTTTTCTGACTCATAAAAGAATTATCAAAACAAATCAGATCTTTTACTCATAGTTGACGAAACTTGGTCCCTGCATAAATTGCTTGATCGCCTAATTGTTCCTCAATTCTGATTAGTTGGTTATATTTTGCTAGTCTTTCAGAGCGACATGGAGCCCCAGTCTTGATCTGGCCAGTCTTCAGTCCAACCACTAAGTCTGCTATGAAAGGATCCTCGGTTTCACCAGATCGATGAGAGACCATAACCGTCCAC
>JAEOTU010000153.1 GCA_016839665.1 Candidatus Hodarchaeota archaeon | reverse complement strand
CCTGAACCAGTAGTCGAACCTGAACCAGTAGTCGAACCTGAACCTGAACCAGTAGTCGAACCTGAGCTTGAAACGGAAATATCAGAAGAAGAGTGATATTCCTCTTACGTTATTGTATTTCATCATTTGAATGATTTTTTGGAATGATTGTTATGGATATAATTTCTTTGTTGAATTTTTATTGCCGAAAAGTCGGTATTTGGTTTCTGACTATTGTTCCCATCTTTTTAGCAGTCACATTATTAATTATTGCCATTTTCTCCCCTGAAACAGAATTGGGTCATCCAGCACGCCTTATAGCGCTTGTATTATATATTGTACTCATTCTAGTCGCTCTTCCATTCAGTTTTAATGGTTTCCTTATGGGACGTGTCTTCAATGGGGAAATAAAGAGAATTGAAAGTACAGGACTTCTAATTCGAGGTGTAGAAGGGTTTGATGAAGTTGAATCTGCCATCAAATTATTGTATCGTGGATCATATTCTGTAAGCGGATCTGTTATTATAAGTTTCTTAGTTTTTATTTCAGCAATGATTCTCGAAGGATTGGAAAATATCGGTGAAATACCTCTCGCTATTATTTTCATTTTTACTGCGAGTATAGGTCTCCTAGCTATATCGAGTGGAGCATCTCTTCTTTTAAAACTTCCTGATAAATCAGTCCTACAACCTGGTGGCTTGATGAAATATTATTCTCCTAAAAGTATTTCTTTGCGATTAGATAACGTTTTATCAGACTCAATTTTCACTCACCTCGACCCTATTACGCGGATTCAAATGGATGAATGGTCACGATCGATTGTGAGAAGTTTTAATGAGAAATTTCTTATAGATTTGGATGAACAAACAAGACTTGAACGTGCTCGAGAAAAAATATTCCTCATGGTTTATCTTAAGGAATTCATTCCTGAGTTAATGACAGAGGAGATTTTCCAGAGAGAGCTAAATGAGATTATTGATTCAAAATATCTAAATGATTTTTTAAGAGGTAAAGACTCTGAGATTTCCCTAAAAACTCTAACAACCGTGGTACGTGACATTGAAGACGAAATCCCACAGATTTTCGAGTTAATTCAGCGAATTTTTGTGTTAGTTACTGACAATTTAAGATATCTTCGAACTAAGGGAGAATTTGTCACAGTTTGTCATCCAAATAAACATATAGGGAACATTGATCCCTTTAGAATTTTAGTTTTCATTTTAAACATGAAGGAAGTTCAACGCGCTGTTCGCGTTCAGGTTCAGACCTCTATGAGTTCCCTAGATCCAGACGATGCTTCTCAAATGCTACTGTTGGATGTTGGGGAAATAAAACTCCCTTCCAAAGAAAAAGAATTATATTTTTCCTCAACTACTGAGCCGATTGATGTACTGCGGTTAGTGAGCAGTATTCTTCAAGTAGGTGATGCATTAAACCTTCAATTTCGACCAAATCGGTTTGGAACACATGTGTTGAACATTTCTATTGAAGATCCTGATAAGGGGATCATTTCGGGAAAATCAATCGTGATAGAGGTTTCTCGTGATCTTCGATATTATGCAAAAACAGTTGGAGCTAAAGCTGTTGGATATGCTGGAGCGGCACTCTCATTCATTGGGATAGGAATGGGGTCACTCTTTAGTCTTATTAAACTATAAAGACGGCACCAGACAATGAATATTCTTCGTAGGACTCGTTTTCTTTCCCTCCTCTATTTATTTAGTTTGATATTACTAAATGGAATTGGTACCACAATTTCTATCCCTAATTTGATCCAAATTGCGGAGCATTATGATTTTCCACTGATTGGTTTTGTCGAAGCGCTATTTGTTGTGATTTCTACACTTTTTCTATTCATATGGGGATATTTTGTTGATAAGCTTGAGAGAAAACGAATCCTGTGGGTTGCCAATAGTATTTGGATATTTCCTGCGATGACCATTTTTCTCTTTCCAGAATTTCTTTTTGTTTACATTTTTGGACGGATGGGAATGGCTGCAGGTCTTTCTGCTTTCTCACCATTAGCTTATTCGATTTTAGCTGATTATGCAAAGTATGAGGACAGAGGTTTGACTTCCTCTGGACTGAATATTGCTTGGGTGGGTTCAAGCGCTGCTGGAATCTTGGTGGGTGGATTTTTCTCGTATAATTGGAGCCTTTCGTTTGGCTTCATAGGAATTTTAGGAATTATAATCCTCTGTTGGCAATTTTTCTTTCAGGATCCTAAAAGGGGAAATCAAGAGCCAGCATTCGAGAATATAATAGAATTTCAATATCCCTGGCGAATTGAAATTAAACAATTACCAGAAGCACTGAAATCAAGAACAATTCTTTGGCTTTTAATTCAGGGTGTTTTTGCTCTTATCCCAGGGACAATCTTCACGCTTTGGCTTGTTTCTTTCCTGAGTTCGACGGAGGGAATCAATGTAGAAATTCAAGTCGCTAGTGTAATTGCCATCATTATAGCTAGTGGTAGAGCTGTGGGATATCCCTTTTTTGGTCGTTTAGGTGATTATTACATTAAAAAGCACAATGAACCACGGGTTAGAAGTAAAATTGCCAGTATTTGCATGGCTAGCCAATTCTTTTTCTTCTTGTTTGCTTTTTTATCAATAGACTCAAGTTTCTTCATCTTTAGTATCCTTTTTTGGTTTGGAAGTTTTATCGGGGCAGCCTCAGGTCCCAATCGAACCTCCTTATTATTTGATGTATCGTTACCTGAACATCGAGGGAGTCTAGGGGCACTTTTTTCTTTAACAGATCAATTAGGGGAGGTAATAGGAATAGTGTTATCGACCATACTACTTCTATCATATGGCTTTAATGAAGTCTTCATCATGGCCTTATTATTCTATTTACTTGCAGCATTTGCTTGGGCGTTAACTTTACCTCATATAAACAACGAAAAACTAAAATTTCAAAACTTATTAGATCAACGAGCTTCCATAATCTCTTCGATGAAAATTGAGGAGAATTTGGGCATTTAAATTTTGTCAGGGCTTGTGGATTAGTCCTCTAGCTCTGAAGCTATTGCATGAAATCGTTCAAGTGTACTTCTAGGTACATCTCTTTTGCATGATTTACCCATTTTGGTCAAAGAATATCTTTTCATTCCTTTTGTCTTAATCAAATCCACAATAGACTTTCTTGTCCATGTTGGACTTAATGATCTAATTTCACGAATTTTAGTGATTGTAAAACCTTGTTGGAGTAAAAAATAACATATTGTGGCTTCCATGTGAACATCATAAGGATTAATAGGAATTAAAGGAACGTAGATCTTTTTATCAAGTTCATCATAAATGGGTTTGAGAACATTCTTCGTTGGGATAACAGTCACCAAATTAATGGTGATAACTTCATCAGGAGGTATGGGGTTACTTTTCACTTCAGTGATATGTTTGCAGTCCTCACGTGTTTTACGCCAAGGCCAGCAAGAACACCCCCAAGTTTCTCCATCATCAGCTATCGAAACCTTATAAAATTTGTCAGGGTCGGTAAAACTAGAAACGTTCCATTTTTTGACCCATTTTGGCACTTATTCGACCCCAAATAACAATTATACAGTCCTTTCTAGAATTAAAGATCTCACGTTCAGAATGAAATTTAATCTGTATATCTACGACGTTTAAATCCATAAAGAATTCTTCATTAGGCTTACAAACGAAAGACTGAAATGCTAGTGAAGGTGATTTACTAGTCCTTTAGTTTATATCATACATATTAACACCTAAATTTTAAAGTAACCAAGAATCCTATTCATCATTAGTTAGTTGGGATAGAGGATGTTGAACGCATTCTTGTAAATCCTGAACAGGTCAGATTAATTTAAAGTCATTATTTCTTTGGAGATTGTCTCCAGAAGAATGATGATTTCAGCGGAATTTGTTCTTGACTCGGTGACTGAAAGCATAAAGAAGGACAGAAAACGGGGTACTCCTTCCTTCTATTGTTATTTCTCCTTTTTGGAGAGCTTGTCGGAATTCTTCTGCAGTGGAACCATTGAATGAAATCCATGCGTTGCCTATTTCAGGAGCGAAATGTGCGTCAGATCCAGCAGTTTGTTTTAAAGAATGCTTATTAGCAAACTGAGCTGCCTTTTTATTCGCTTTAGACAGAAAACAACGAGAATTAAACACCTCAATTGCATCTATAAAAGGTAAATCATGTTCTATTATTTTAAATCTCTTCCCACGGAATGTATCATACGGATGGGGGACAATTACAATACCTCCTTGTTCTCTGATCTCCTCTGCAACATCAGGAAAATTAATTGTTGAAAGATCCTCTTCTATCCATGCCCCAATGATTTCACCGCGATTTGTTGAAATTTCAATTCCAGGAATAAAAATAAAATCATCTTCAGGCGAAAGGACTTTTTTGAAAACTGAAACACCTTTAGTAGTGTTGTGATCGCAAATCATGATTCCATGGATTCCCCGTTTTTTACATAATTTTAGAATTTTCTCTGGTTCAAGATTAGAGCATTTTGAATATTTTGTGTGACAGTGAAAATCCACGCGTGCCATGATGATTCACTAATGAAATTTACTATTAGTTCTGTTTATTAAATTTAGATGTAAATTTTGTTTGAGTAATTGCTAAGAGAGGAAGATTGTTTTGAATTCCGAGAAGTATATAACCACCAAGTCGTTGTTGAAAGTCTATATTGGATTTTAATAAAATGGATTCTGCTAACTAAAAGTATTTTAGCCTAACTTCCACCAAAAATGCTAAATAAAGAAAATACTTTAGATCAAACAAAATTGAATCAAGGTGCTAAAAATGCCTATGCGTTTGTATTTGCGATCGTTATGGATTTTAACTTTTCTCTGGTCGATAGTTTTTGTAATTGGGATGGTTTTAGCCTATTTCATCTCAACTGTTCCTGGAGTTATCCCCCCAGGTTCCGAATATATGATAATTCTACTACCAGTTCTATTTGCATTTATCATTTTAGGATTTCAATTCTTAATTTCCCCTTGGATAATGGACATCACCATTGCCTGGGTATACAAAGCTACTAAATATCAGGTTGACGAATTACCCGCACATATCCGGGATTTTTTGTACCAGCAAATGGAACTTCATAACTTTTCATTGAAGTGGGTTGCTATCATACACGATAACAACCCCAACGCGTTCACCTATGGTCATACCAAGAAGCGGGCACGAATGGCCATTACTGAAGGAATTTTAAATTATTTAACCGAAGATGAGCAACTCGCTGTCGTCGCTCATGAAGCTGGCCATATTATTCATCGTGATTTCATCTGGATGACTGTTGCTGCTGCGATTCCACTGATTTGCTACTCGTTTTATCAAGGTCTCTTTACTTTCGCACGTCTTTCATCTCGTTCAAGAAGTGATGATTCAGCAAAAGTTGGGGCAGCAGCCATGGTCGTAGCTATTGGAGCATTTATAGCATACTATATCTCTCACTTTTTTGTACTTTTACTTTCACGTGTCCGAGAATATTATGCTGATAGTTTCTCTGCAGAAGCAACAGGCGATCCAGGTGCACTATCTCGTGCTTTGGTAAAAATTGCCTATGGTATGGTGAAAGAAGAAGCAGCAACTTCTGAAAGGATGCGTGATGAAAATTTGTCACCAACTGCTCGAAAACAGGCTTCCAAACAAAATGCATTTATGACTGGAATGCGTTCTCTAGGAATTTTTGACGTTTCAGGGGCAAAAAACTTAGCTATGGCTACTTATGGACGTGGTCAGGAATTAAATGAAGAAACCGTTGCCATAGCTGCTCAGTGGGATCTTTCAAACCCCTGGGGAGGTTTTCTGGAACTTTTTTCCACACATCCTCTTCCAGCTAAAAGGATCTTGGCTCTCAATAAGATGCAAGAAGAACGAGGGTTACAATCGGAATTTCCTGGTGTTGGTAAGGTGAAAATGCCAGAAAGCTTATGGGACGAGTTTCTTATTGATATCTTTTTAGTTTACATTACTCCAGTACTTTTCTTTATCTTACCGCTCCTTGGTGGAGGTATATTCTATTTCTATGGATATAATCTCTTAATTGGTGTAGGCCTTGGTCTTCTTGTATTTGCTTTGCTGTGGAAATGGAGACGTCATGAAAAATACCCCAAAATTAATCTGCAGGATCCCACAGTAACCGTTGTTCATTGCTTAACTGATCATACAAAAAACTCCTACTATGAAGCTTCACCCCTTAGAGGAAAGAAAGCTGTCTATGAGGGCCAAGTTATAGGTCGTGGAACGCCTGGCTATTGGTTGAGTGAAGATCTCGTGATCAAGGATAAAACAGGGATAATTACCTTAGATTACAGTCCTGCCATTCCATTCATTGGAGGATTGATGTCATTCTTTTTTGCCTTGTTTCGAGTTGAAGGATTACAGGGTAGAATGGTAAAAGTGTATGGATGGTACCACAGGACTCCAACACCACTCCTTTCTGTCTGGAAGATCATTACAGAAGACGGTAAAGAGTTCAAAAATCGTTGGTCAGGGCTCAATTGGCTTTTTATGTGGATTGTTATCATTATAGGGCTTTTATGCATAGTCTCTGGTTTGACAACGACTATTCTATAGCTCTCCCCTTTTTTCCTTCCTTCTTTTTCGACTCGCTTATCTAGGTTGAAAGCAATCCCATGTCCTTCCGGTATTGTTTCTGATCACGGATTCTATCTAGATCTAATGTTACTGAAACTACTCCTTGACCACCATTTGGAATTGTTGATAAAATACCATGACCTATAGCTTCCATATTTGTAAAGCGTAAGGAGGGATCAGCAATACATGAAGCTCCTGCACACCAGTAAGGTTCTCGAATGGGCTGCATCGCTGTATCACTAACAATAATGGCAGCAGCGGCTTCTTTTGCGCGGATAACTGCTAAATTATGCCACATAAAACGTCCGTAATTGGTATATGAGGAATCAGGAAGAGTAGTTAGAATTGGACAAAAAACGAGGTCGATATTTTTTGTGGTTAATGAGGAATAGTCCTTAGTGTTCCAAAGGTCACTGCAAATCTGGACTGTTACTTTCCAGTCATCAATCTGCCAGATGAGAACACTATCTCCAGCAATTATTTCTTGAAGTTGCTCATATCCAAAAGGATGTCGTTTATCATAGGAGCCAATCGAGTGTCCAGAAGGATCAAAAACATGTGATCTATTAAAAAACCTTTCATCTCCTCTCTCCAAATCTCTCACCAGATGACTTCCGCCAATTACCCAAACTGAGTATGAAGTAGCTGTCTCTTTTAAGAAATCCACGGATTTTTCTTTTAATGTATCTGAATAGGCCCCCTTTCTTAGCCCATTCCAATATTCAGGGAAGCAAAGTACTTCAGATGTTTGAATATCATTAGTATATTCATCGAAAAGGTGTCTATACTGTTTTATGTTGTGATTTAATTTATCAAGCTTTAAGCTTGGTTGAAGAGCTGTAATTTTCAGCTGATGATGTGTAGTCACGGTTCCAACATCCTAGAAGCTATGAGATATTCTGCTATCGGCAAGGGTTTCCCTGTTTCTTATTCGCTATTAATTAGAGAATTTTGATAGTTTTGTGAAAGACGTTGTACTAATTGAGCGATATCAATAGCCAGAATGCTGGAATGTTGTTCTCGAAGGAACTGGTCGATATTTAGGAGACAAGAGGGGCAGGCATTAAGACACAATTCCGTACCTCTTTCTTCCATTTGTTGAATTAGCTTTAGAGCGATATCTTGCGCAATAGCTGGATAATTTGCTTTGACTAGTCCCCCACCTCCACAACAAAGAGCGTTTTCTCGAGTATCAGTTAATTCTAGATTTTCTACACCTGGAAGGACGTTGATAAGTTCACGGGCGATGTCATACTCCCCGCAGTGGCGGCTAAGCTCACAGGGGTCTTTATAAGTAACTTTGATTGGGGTATAACTTAGTAACTTCAATTTTTCCTCTTTAATCAATCTTAGTATGAATTCCATATGAGTTATTACTCTAAATGACAATTCTTTTCCTAATAACTTAGGATATTCTTTAGTGAATACACGGTAACATCCAGCACATGATACAAATAGTGTTTTAATGCCTAATTTTTCAATTACATTAACATTATGTCTGGCGAGATCTTTTGCTTTCTCAAGATTCCCTCCCAACAAAAAAGGATTACCACAACAGTATTCATTGGGGGAAAATATAGAAATCTTTTCATTGGCGTCACTTACAAGTTTCAGAATCGCCACAGGTGATCCAGCAGCCCGTCCAGAATAAGAAGCTACACATCCTATGAAATAACCTACCTCAGCAGGTTTGTTGACCCATTCTTCGTAAATTTCCTCTACGTCAAAATTCCAGAGATTTCTGTCTCCTTGATCTAACCCCATATAATTGTGTGTTTTGTTTAGATTTTGGAACATTTTTTCTGTACTTTCAGGTAATCTGT
>JAEOTU010000152.1 GCA_016839665.1 Candidatus Hodarchaeota archaeon | reverse complement strand
ACTCTGAATTTTATTAAAGTAGGATGCTTCCAATGCCCAATCAACGGGATGGCAGCACCTTCCCACACCGTTTTTTCCTCTGAATTGGGTTGATTTGACAATATAATTAATTTATTTCCTGTTGCTTGGGAAAAACACCAGGCAAGTTTTTCTCCATCAAGACTCCAGTCTAACCATAAATGCCTGCCCTCACTACGACTAATCTGCTCTAAGGGAGGTAGCTGTTCAGTTGAAGCAGTAGATAAACGATAAAGGGAACTAAGTTCTTTTCCTGTGTAATCAACTGGGAGTGCGATCCATGATTCGTCAGGAGAGAATTTCGCGTCAATAGTAAAGGCATTTTCTGGTAAAATCGGTTTGTGGGCATTAGGATCTTGAATTAAGGACGTTAGATGTATTATTGAAGCGTTACTTGGAGTAAGGAATTCTGCTGCTGCTAATTGATTCACACTACCTATGTCGTAAGGAAAATATCCTTGTGTTTCAAGAATTAGCCTGATTTTTTCAAATAAATTCATAACATCACCATATTTTTTTAATTCCAGAGTTCTTTAGACATGTCTTAAGTCATTTCCTACATTAGTTGAAAGAAAACCATGTTTTCAGGATGGAGTTTTATTTGTAATAATTTGTCTACAAGTCTTAATGTTAATTTCTCTCTTAACTATCCATACAATTCGGCGTACTTTTGTTCAATCTCATTCCAGAAAGGCATCGAAGTCTGGGCTCCTGTTCTCGTTACTGCTATAGAAGCTGCTACATTAGCATATCTTGTAGCTGTCCGTAAATTGTCACCTTTGCATAATCTGCTAGCTAGAACACCATTAAAACAATCGCCTGCTCCAACAGCATCAATAGCAGCAATCTCAATTGCTGAAACATGATATTGCTCCCCAGTTTTCCTTTCAGAAACAAAACAACCCTTATTCCCTAATGTAACTATAATCGTATTTATTCCACGACTATGGAGATCATTAGCGATGTTTGAAATCTTTTCATGAAACTTATCTTGCTGTTCTTTAAATCCGAGTGATACATGAAGTTTATAGAGCTCGTTTTCATTGGGAGTTATGATATCAACTGTTTTTAAAACCTCTAATGGGATTTCTTTAAAAGGTGCAGGATTTAGAATTGATATTACTTTTTTTTCGGAAGCAATGCTAAAGATTTCACGAATAACTTCTAATTGAATTTCCATTTGCAGTATTACAACAGAAGCATTCTCTATTATATCAACAGCATTTTTTAAATCTTCCTGAACTAATTTTTTATTTGCACCTGGTGCAACACTAATCATATTCTGACCATTAGAGTCTATTAATATAATAGCAACACCACTGGCTACATCTGGATCTATTATCGTACCTGTAGTATTTATCCCCTCGTCTGCCAAATGCTCAAGCATTTGGGCTCCAAATGTATCATTCCCCACCTTTCCAATGAAAACCGTATTACTCCCTGATCTAATAGAAGCAACTGATTGGTTTGCTCCTTTTCCTCCAAAAGATTGAGTAAACATTCCCCCAGTAACAGTTTCACCAGGAGTAGGAAATCTTTTCGAATACATATTGAGATCCATGTTACTAGAACCAACAACAAGAACATACTTTTCTTTAGCATTCATGAATAATCCTCAAATCGCACCTTGCATATGCATCCTCGTGGTTTTTTTTTATTCTTATCCCCCAAATCTTAATGAGTAAGATTCTTGACTTCCTTGAGAGTGAGTAAATCTCGATTCACAGTGATAGAACAGAAAGTTTTTTACAGAGACTCATTCAAACTTGATATGGATATCGCTCCAATTAGATCCTACTTCTCTCGGGGTAATGAGGACAAGTTATCAAGTATAAACGCTAGTATCGACAACGAGCGAGACTGGTTAATGACTAATAGCGATCCAAAAGCTGTTCTATCACTCTCATCTTCACCATCAAAGGAGGAAAAACTCTGGAACCAAGCTAACTTGGTCGCAACAGCTGTAGTAACACTCGGTGAGAAGCCTGAGAACAGGGTAAACGAGTTGTTTGTTTCAGGACGAATGGAAAGAGGGCTAGTTCTTGACACGCTTGCTTCTAGTTTGGTAGAGTTCTGCGCGGAACAAATCTATGAAAAAATAGTAGCTATTGCAGGAGAAAAAGAAATGGTTTATACTGGAAGAATAATTCCAGGAGGAGCTGATTTTGATGTCAGTTATCAAAAGAAACTGTTCGATTTAGTTGATTTAACTCCAATAGGAGTAACAGTAACATCCAAATTAATGATGAAACCAATTAAATCCACATCCTTTTTGACACTAATAGGAAAAAACGTTGATAGCCAGTTAGGTTGCAACCATTGTGACGGTTGTGATAGGAGAAACAAATGTGAATATAGGGAGTTTGGAATTTTTCAATAGCAGCATAGTTTAACTTTTTGAGAATCCACCATGATGAAATTCAATTGAATATTGGAGTTTTTTTTCTTCACAATAATTCCTAATCTCTGCTTCAACAATATCCCAATAAGTCCTATCATTACGAATTTCCTGGTATTTGGCTGTTAAATCGGGATAGTTTTCTTTGATAATACTCAATATTCGCGGGATATTATGCGGCCTGAAGTTTAAATTCTCGAACATATAATTGTGTGTATAATTTGCAGTCTCTTCAATGATTGCTTTGTAATCAGTAATCTCTGGGAAAAACGGGGAAATGAACGTATAAGTTTGGATGCCTGCCTCATAGAGTGTTCTTAAAGCTTCTAACCGATCTGAAGGTTTCGATGCTCCTCGCTCAATTTTTTTCGCAAAGGTCTCATCTAATGTGCTAATAGAGATTCCGACCTCAATTTTTTTGAATTTTTTAAACAGATCAATATCCCTAACAACCAATTTCGATTTCGTGAGAACAGAGATTTCAGCATCAGTCCCAACGAGTCTTTCCAGAATTTTACGTGTATTTTGATACTTTTTCTCAAGTGGTAAGTATGGATCTGTTACTGAACTTAGTAGAATCCTCTTTCCCTTAAATTTCTCGGGCCTAATCTTATTAGCACTAAACTCCTTTATATCCAAAAATTCTCCCCATTTATCACCTTTGTGACCAGTAAATCTAATCATAAATTCAGCATAACAATAAATACAACCATGCTGGCAACCAATATAGGGATTAATAACATAGTCAACAGATGGAATATTACTTTTGGTGATAATACTCTTAGCTTCTCGAAAATTAATTTTCATTCTTGCCTTCTCTCTCTGTGAGGTAGGTGTAGGGATACTTGTTTAATTTTACATTATCCAATTAAGGGTTTTTTCATCCTGATCTTTTACTTTTAACTTTATTGATCTTTTAGTAATCTCTTCTGAAAAACAGTGTTAAAATAAGTTTGAAAAACAGATATAATTAGGATTACCTAAATATCAAATTTTATAAAAACTTGGCAATAATGATAATCGATAATAATGCTACTCTCCACTCTTACAATATAATGTGGTGCGAGGGAAACTCGCGCTCTAATTTAGTTAGAACTATTAGCTGCTGTCATTATCCTTTGTACATTGGCTTCTGAGCATTTCTTTCCTGCATAAGTTCGTACAGCAACTTACTTCTGGTGACTATTAGAGTGGGTAGTACCAACTGTTAATTCTTTCTTATCTAATAAGCATTAATTATTATCTTTTCCTATTAAGGAACTACTCATTCTTCAATGCCTTCTAAACGACCTCTGCTCCTATCTGCGTTCCAAAGGTGATGAGAGCCCTAGAAATTCCCCATCTTTTCGAGGAAAAACAAGAAAAAATGAGACGAACATTCGATAACCCTAAAAAGGAGTTGAAAGAAATGAGTAATTATAAAAGGAAGTTAAAATGGTACCGATTCAACGTAGCAAGAAGAATCAGAATTTTAGAAGGAAAAGAATTAGTTAGTGAATTAGAGGACATTATAGAAGATATCAAAGTTAAAAAATTAAATAAAGTTGGAATGTTTCAGCTTCTGATTCGACAATTAGAAGATCTCAAAGCAGAAGCTCAATTTAAACCAAAACAAAAAGGACGTCAATATGATCCATTCCATATTCCTCGTTCGGGGGATGGGAGGATAGTGCTCTTTGGTCTTTCCAATGTTGGAAAAAGTACTCTAATGAATGCCATTACCAACACAGATGTAAAAATTGGTAATTATCTTCATACAACCAGAACCGCGTTAGCAGGAACATGTGAACATAATAACTTAAAGATCCAAATTATTGATATCCCTGGTTTTTTAGATTTTAAAGAAGATTGGGAAATTAATAAACAGATTGTACGAGTTGCGAGAACAGCGGACGCTATACTGCTAGTAATAGATCTATCATTGGATATCAATCGGCAATACAAATTCCTCATGGAACAACTACAAAATGCTGGTCTTCTAGAAATCACAGATTCGCTTAATAATTTAGCTATTATTGCAACGAAGGGAGATCTTCCTAGGTCACGACAAAACTTTAATATTTTAAAATCAATCACTCCTCTATCAATCCATCCAATCACGATAAAAGACGAAAACTCCCTCTTAAAGCTAAAAGAATACCTTTATAACGTTCTAGAAGTCATGAGAATCTATACCAAACCCCCAAGACGCGAAGCTAACTATAAACACCCCTTTATATGTCCTATAGGAACAACTGTAGGTGAATTAGCAGAGAAAATTCATAAAGATTTCCTCAAGTTTTTCCGTTATGCAAAAGTATGGGGTTTATCTGTTGATTTTCCTGGTCAAAGAGTGGGATTGGAGCATGAACTGAAGGATACAGATGTTGTGGAAATAACAATAAAGAGAGCATGATCATGATTTATTGTTTCCTTTATCATTCATTTTTTTCCTTAATAGGAAAATAACAGTAATTTGAGAGCCGAGTAAGGAAATTGATTGGCCAAACCAAAGAGAATATTCGTAAAAATTCTTGGTTTATTTTCTTTTTATAAAAATCAACAAATTCGGTAGCCAACGATGGACTTTTTTCATATAATCTATGTACTCTTGACCAAGAATCTTTGCTAATTCCTTTTCCTCATAAGCTGCGATGTTATTAAGAAGAATTACAGCAATTGCAAGAGGAATGATTGAGATTAGGGACATCGTCAATTGAATAAGCGCGATGTATCCAATAATATAAGCAAAATACATCGGATGTCTTAATAGCGCATAAACATCTTCAGCGACAACTTTTGGTTGAGTAATATCAACGTCTTCTAGAACTAATTTATGGGAACCCATGGCTAGTCTATATGCTACAAGAACCAAGATAACAAATACTAACAGACGAAGTTGCCATGGTATTTCATTTGATAATTGTGTAGTAAGATTTAACAAGAATGAATCTACTCCCCAAACAACCAAGAAAAAAACTGCACCAATTAACTGTATTTCATGAGACCGTGGATGTTCATTTCCTATCCCATGCCTATGTTCATGTTCTGGCAACTTCTATCACAATTGACTTTGTTATAATTTCTGAAAAAAAGTCTTGTTACTCTGGATTTAATTTTTCTCGTTATGGTAATAGTTATAATGAAGGCTCAACTTCTGATTAAAAAACCAGTGAAATAACGTTGCTTGATAAGATCAAGTTATTAACTGAAAATTTAATTTCTGAAAAAGTTTATCGGCTGACCAATACAGAATTAAGTGACCGTTGCTTTTTAATTGAGTCAAGCTCTGCTAGAGACATTTTAACTGACCATTTTCTTGTAGGGTTACCCCTTATTACAAAATGCACAGACGCAGTCAAGAACTGTCTTTCAGCTTATTTTGCGCTACAGGAACGCGCGATTCCATACCATCAAATGGCTGAAGTTGTGCCATTATCAGGATCATTGACGTATAATTTGCTTAACTCCTTTTATGACCTTTATAATTATTCATTACCTCGTAGTTTTATAGGAATTCGAAGATTTCAAAAACCAGATGGAAAATGGGACACAGAAGCCTCATACACCAATTTTGAGGCTTTAAATGAGGATCTAAAAGTGATTTTCATTGGAGATACCATTGCAACAGGTGTTACTATTACCAAGGTCATACAGATGATTCAAGCTCAACTCCCAGTTCCGTTGACGTTTGTAATAATATCAATTGCAGGGTCATTGATAGGAGCGCAGCGTATAATTCAATTGGAAGAGAAGCTTCAGAAAAATTTCCCTGAAACTGAAATTTGGTGCCTTTTTACAGAGGCATACTTTGGTTTGGAAGCGAATGGAACCGATATGCCAATTCTTCATCCTGACACAATAAGCACACCAGAACTTCAGCAAGTAGCTCACGAACGATTAGGCGAATATCTAAGTAGAAATTTATGTTCAGTTTTAGATTGGGGAAAACGAACAAATGCTCCGTTCCAACACTATCGTGAGTTAATTCATACCTTAGAAGCATTAAAAGAAAAAACTGTAGAGAATCCTTATATTTCCGAAATGATTAGCAGATTTCACAATTTAGTCTATTCGCCATAAATCTTTCCAAGAGACATCCTCAGTTAATAATATTGGCACTAAAAGTATGATAGCGGTAAGCATATCGGTCGTGGCTACTAAGATATACCCCATTTCAATTCCTATTGTAAACCATGATAAAATAACTAACGTGACATATCCTAACCGTATCACAGCAGAACCCACTCCAATAAAAACGAATTTTCGTACATCTTGTATAGAAATTAGTAGAAAATACCCAACGATAATTAGAAATAGTCCGATTACTTGTGCCCAAAGCACTGGTTCTGGTTTTGTGACGTTTAATAGAGTAGCTGTTAAATCAGGGAGAAATAGCATAGGTACTCCAAGTAAGATGTCATAGATTCCACCAATTAGGAAAGCTATTTTCAGATAACGATCGTCTGTAAATTTTTTCAAACTTATCTCAAAAACCTCCAAAAATTTCAGTTGTTTGTGTGAAATCGGAATACTTTTGTTTACTTGAAGGAAAGAGTTTTTTAAAATTATCTTCAAAACAAGTGAAGTTAGTGGGAAAGAAAATGGAAGTTGAAGAACGTATTAAATTGTACAAATCTCAAATTGAGCTAGAAAAACAGATAGTGAATGCAGCTGAAACCTCAGCTAAAAATATTGAGAATGTCATAATCCACGAACTGATTTTAGGGATTGCTATGGATTCACGAAAACACGAATCTCTTCTTAACACGCTGATTAATCTTCATGAAAAATTTGCTTTAATTGATGAAAAAATAGTTGATCAACTCAAACAAAATTTAGAGAACCATATTAGGCTTGAGAAAAAAGCGATTGATACGTATCAAAAAATATGGAAGGATCTCGATGATGACAAAGAGAAAGCGATTATCCATCTCATTTTAACAGATGAAATTCGACACCATAAATTTCTCAAACAGCTTCATAAAGACATAGTCGAAAAACTCAGCTTTACATCTGAAGATTATTGGAAATGGGCTTGGGAAGACACTGAGTGGGGTGGAGGTTGTTAAAAAAGGCAATAAAGCTAATTAAATTTAGGAATTGGTATTCTGAAACTCCCTAAAAGATGTCTTTTACCACTATGGATTTCCACTTCCTCGACCGAAAGAATGTTGTCTCTATGAACATTTAAGACATTGTATGTATTTCTCTTTTCAGATCGAATTTTTTTAGAGGAGAACGTTCCTGCATTAACAAAAACGCTTTCATCTACCTGTAAAACTCCTGCTGAATGACCTAATCCTGATAAAACTAAGGGAAACTTATTATTGGTGAAGAATTCAACAGCATCTCCAGCATCCTTTATTGTTCGTTCAAAGGGGGTATAAGGGACAGGCATACATGAGTGATGCATTAAAACGATAAAGAACCTTTTATCCTTGAACTTGTTAAATTCCGCTTTCAATAACTTCAGATTACTTCTACCTATGAGACCATTGGCTTTAGAACCAGTATTAATTCCAAAGACATGTATCTGATTTTTTGCGTCATCAAAGATTGGGTTCAAAGGCCCGATATTTTTTCGCCATAGTTTTTTTCCATAAGGTTGTAGATCACGTGTTCCTGGGACTAAAACAATTTGCTGATTCTTATCCCTTAAAATATTGAGGAATTCCTTAGCTAAATTATAATCCTCTTCATAAGAATTGTTAGTTACCCCTCCACTATTAACAATTAAAGAGGGTTTCTCCTCAAGAACCATTTGAATGCCTTTGTCGAATATTTTTCTTTGAAACTCGCTTCCCTCTGTGAAATGAAAACAGGTGATTTGACAAATTCTTATGATAATTTGATCAGAAAGGGAAGGTAAGGAATAAGGAAAATTAAATTCTCTTAAAGGAAAAACATGTGTTTTTGGCTCCTGAAATATGGAATACTTGTCAAAACCAAGACATTGCACTCTTACTTTTTGATCTGAAATATCTAAAGATAAATACACATGGCCAGCTTTTCCCCGTGTTTTATGACTTGAAAAAGTTCCATTATTGATCAATAACATCTTTTTCTTTCCATTTGAAATAGTAAAACAATTTGGGTAATGGCGATGGCCTACGAGTACAATATCAACCCCTGCGTCCCACAACACAGGGAGAACATCTCCCGCATCACGAATCATGCTCCTCTCACGTCCAGTGTTAGGAATGGGCAATAAATGATGATGAAAAGCCAGAATCTTGACGACATCATCAGGGTAAGAGGAAAGTCTCGCAAAAATCTCATCTCGTCCTCGCGAACCTATTCGTCCACTATTGGCGTCGGGTTCAACAGAATCTATCCCAAGAATAACTACATTTTTCCCTTTTTTTGTGAAATCTAAGAAAAAGTGACGAGAACCGTATAAATCTTGCCAGATTTCCATACCGATGTTCCGAAAGTCATGATTCCCTGGAATATAATGAATAATAGGATTTTCCACCCCACAAGTCGCGAAAGTTCCTTTTATCAACGCATTCGCATAATTATAATCTTCAATTGTACCTTGGTCAGTAATATCCCCTAGATTTAATATGATTGTTTCTGGATTCTCCTTCAATCTCTGTGCTATACTCATGATGCCATTCGTGAACGCCTCCTCATTAAAATAGCCTGAAAATTTGCTGACATGGAGATCAGAGAATATTATAATTTCAGTTTTACCATTCTTTTGTGAAGACATTAATCAGGACTCCCTAGTTTTATTTTTATTCAATCTTTCATTTCTCTGTTAATGAGATGATGACTCGTTGGAGTTTAGTTTTCACTTCTTTAGCTATTGGTTCGATAAGAGGATTGTTAATCATTTTAAACATTTTCTCAGGATCGATTGAAGCAACTTTCGTTTCTTTCTTTTCTTTTAATTCCTGAACAATGACGTTACATGGTAGAAAAAGCCCTATTTCTCGTTCGATGTCAAGAGCTTTTTTTGATAATTTCGGATTACATGCTCCAAGGATAATATATCGTTCGAATTCTACATCTAATTTTTCTTTAAGCGTTTCTTTAATATCTATTTCTGTTATAACTCCAAATCCCTCCTTTTTTAGAGCTTTAACAGTTTTATCTACAACAACATCATAATCTTCATCCAAAATAACGCTGATTTCATAATCTATCATTTTTCTAACCTTTTAATCCAAAGAAACTACACTGGATTGTATTCTGGTAATGTACGGCATCTGCATATTTAATATGGTGCCCACCATCGTTTGCTTAATTTTATATAGAATGGTTGAGGGGCTTATACAACAATGAAAACGAGCAGAACCAAAGAGAATCAACGACCCTTACGAGAATTTGAATCCCTATATGAACGGGAAAGAATAGCTAAGACTATTTGTTCTGAACTCAATAATTTTACTGACTTGAAAACAACATTACAGACAATAATAACATTTTTAAAAGAGCTAACAGGGATTCAAGCAATTAGTATTCGATTACATGATGAGGGAGATTATCCATATTATGTCTATGAAGGTTTTCCAAAAAAATTCATTCTAAAAGAAAACAGTTTGTGTTCTAGAGATAAAAACGGAAGAAGGATAAAGAACCCTGACGGAGAGGGGTACATTCTAGATTGTATGTGCGGAAATGTCATTCACGGACGAACCGACGCCAACCAACCTTTTTTTTCAAAAAATGGAAGCTTCTGGTCTAATAATACTACAAAATTATTAGCTACGACGACGACAGAGGATCGACAGGGAACAACAAGAAATTACTGCAATTCACAGGGATATGAATCGGTTGCCCTAATTCCTATCAAAGCTAAGGGGGATATTTTAGGACTTATTCAATTCAATGACAAGAGAGCCGACATGTTTGATGAAGGACTGATACATTACTTAGAAATGATTGGAGAGGAAATCGGATTAGCAGTAAAAAACAGTTTGACATTTTCAAAATTACAAGAGACTCATGAATCGACCAATTTTCTTTTCTCAATTATTGCACACGACATAATT
>JAEOTU010000151.1 GCA_016839665.1 Candidatus Hodarchaeota archaeon | reverse complement strand
TATCAAGAAGTGGCAATTCAAAAAGATGCGGCATTTTCCTTCAAAACAAGGGGAATAGTTGTAGATATGGCCACAGGTGACTTTAATAAAGATGGGTTCGATGATATTGTCTTTGGTGATAGTAAACGATATGTCATTGCACTCGACGGGCTAACTGGAGATATGATTTGGAAATATCGTACCGCTCAGCCTATCAGCCAAATTGCTGTAAGTGATTTCCATCTCCAAGACGGATACAGTGATATTGCGGTTGCTCTTCGAAGTGGTCTTTTAGTTATTATTAATGGTGAAACAGGACGACCCCTGTGGCAAGACTATTTAGGGTCAGTGATCGTCAATGAAATGGAATTTGCTGACATTAATAACGATGGCAAGATAGAAGAATTAGCCATTAGTATGGGGTTCCGCTTCATTCCATTCGGTCGCTTTATCCTCTATAATGTTACAAGAAATCTGACATCAGGGCTTGGTACAATTCTATGGCAAGCCTTTAATCCCTTTGGACCATACACACAATTCGAAATTGCTGATTTTTCAAATGATACAATTTTGGATATCGCGGTTGCTGTCTATGAGCATTCTATATGGTTGTATTCTGGTAACAGTACAACTTTGATTCAAACTCCGTTTAATGCAATTGGGATTAATGTCCAAGACTTTCAGGTGGGTAATTTTACAGGCAACTCGTTATTACAATTTGCAGTCATCGTTCGGAATGGAACAGTTGTGATATATGACAGTACCGATTGGACAAGTTATGTAAATAACTTTGAAGCAGCAAAGACTCATCTAGAAATTCCATTCAGACTTTCCCATCTCGCAATCGGCGATTTTGTGGATTATGGTGAAGGACCAGATGATCTCGTTATCCGTTCCTTCGCAGAAGCGAGTTATTGCCTCTATTACAACTCAGGTGATTTATATCAAAGTTGGAGTTTTGAAGATCGTTCATCATTCTACGTTGAAGAATATCAGGTAGCTGATCTTAATAATGATTCCAAGTTAGATGTTCTTTCCCTTAATCATGATAACATCTTTGCTTTGAGCGGTAATGAAGGGGAAGTTATTTGGGCATCCTTCATTCCAACATATCTTATTCGAAGCATGATAACTAGTGATTTCAACAAAGACAATATTACAGATGTTGCCATTGGAACAGCTGACCACTGGATCTACGTCCTTTATGGAAAAGAGGACCAATTAGTACAGCAAGCAGCCACACGTCAACTGAAACCTTCTATTGCATCAAAGAATCCAACTAATGATAAAATAATGTCTCTAGAAAGCCTTTTTGATAGAAAGACAGAGACACCCCAAACATGGGATCTCATTTTTGTTGTATCACTGCTATTGGCAAGTCTAATAACAACACCAACCTGTGCTGTGTTATTAAGGAGGAAACGGTGATAAAAATGAAAATTAAAATTATCATACGGCAATCCCGAAGTTGGACAATCATTTTTCAGTTTATTGCTCTACTATTATTAGCACAGGTCTTAATATTATCCAACCCTTTAATATTTCAGAGCGTTTCAGCTTCTGATTTGACATTTAATGACACAATTTGGGAAAATGGAGGTAATGATGCCCCTTCCATTGCGTATGATTTGCCAAGTTATTCGATAACTAACGATCCTGCCACCCCCCTGAATGTTAGTACTTTACGTCCTGATTACTACAACTTTTCAGTCTTATCAGGTTTCTATTTTTCAGTATTTATAGAGTTCAACCAGACAAACCTCTATAACGACTCTCTAAACCATTCAAATAGATCAATTCTGATTTTTACTGAGCCACCATTTTATGCAGATATTGATATTCAGCTTTTAGCTGCTAATGGATCATCCCTAGGTGAAAGCAACGGTGCGGGTAGTGAAGAAGCTATTGGACCAATATACACTACTTCTAATGAAGAACTCACAATAAACGTAACAGCAGTTAATCCTGAAATCGGATATGAGAACATAGACTATTCTACTACCTACAACATGTCCATAATTTATGATGATGAGTGGGAAATACTTCAAAGCAATGACAAATTTGAATTTTTAAGTGATCCAAACGATGTAGACTGCGACGATGAAATCGTCCCAGGAAAATACTCACAATTACGCTTTTCAAACGATACTCATACTAACTATGGACAACATGACTGGTATATCATCTGGTTTTATCAGAATACGTTGGTTGATGTGTTGATTACTTCTTATGATACCAAAGGATCTTTAACGAATTTTGGCCCTGATTTGGATATATATAATGAAAGTCAAAATTTGGTTCAAACTTACCATGATGCTGGGTCTGGATCAACTGATACTATCTTTTTAACCGCTAGCTACACTGGTTGGTATTATCTCAATTTAGATAACACTTTCTACAATATAACTGATTCTTATTCCCTCGAAATTGACACTGAAGATAGTTATGAATATGAGGGGGCAAGCCCTAACAATTTTAATACTTCTGCAAAAACTATTAATCAAGGTGACTACTCTGGAATGGTTGTTTCCCAAGGGCTTGATGACTGGTACCGAGTTCGGGTAGATAACTCTGAAAGGCTTTTGGTTGATATCCATTGGTTCTCATTTATTGGTAACTTCAATCTTTCTCTTTACAACACATCAGATCAATCTTTGATAACTGAAGGAGAACCGATTTACAATGGTTTAAGAATAGGTCCTATTCATACGTTCAATAGTACTGGAGATCATTCTTGGTATTTTATTCATGTTGAAAGTGATAACCTCTATCCACGTTACTATAACCTCACCATTACTATCGAAGCAGCTGACGATTGGGCAGAGGATAATGATAACTTTTTTACCCCTAAGGTTCTACCTGCGAAAAGCCAAGCTTATCAACCTACTGAAGACGATCCTTGGGGTGGCCTTTTCTCTTTAAAGGGGGACCCAGATTGGTTTGCCATCTCTCTTCTAGCTGGTGACTTTCTTACCGTACGCATTGATTTCAATGGCACAGAGGGTGACCTAGATATGAATCTCTTTGATGGGAAGCCGAATTTACTCAATTCGTCCGAACTTCCTTCATCTAATTCAGAGACAGTGTCTATTAAAGTCAGAAAATCTGATGTCTTTTTAATCTGGATCGCAGGAAAAAGCGGTTCTTATGCATCAATTGGTCTAGAATATAATATGACAGTTACTGTTGAAGAGTTTGACGATTCTTTTGAATCGAATGATGATTCCTTTACGGCAGCACCAATTGCTGAAGGGAATTATACCGATCTGGTTCTTCGAGATAGCGATGATGATTTTTATTACATTTATTTAGTAGCATCAGATTTTATTGACATTTCCCTGACATATTTTGCCAATGAATACGAAGAAGGTGGCGAGGTTTATTGGAATGATATTGATCTCGATTTATTCTATTCTGATGAATCTTTAGCTAATAACAGTCGGAAACCTATCGGTAATGAATCCCTCACTTTCACCGCACCAACCAGCGGCAAGTACTATATTGTCTGCATAATTGATGCTGCCATTAATGGAGCCTCAAATGCTTATAACTTAACAATAAATATTATCGAATCAGACGACCCATATGAGGATAATGACGTAATATCTGACGCTACACGGATCAATGTAGTTGAAGGAGTAACAAACAACACGGTCTCCTCTATATTGACTAATCTTCAAATGCGAGTCAAGGATGACGACTATTATGTTACTACTGTTCCCGCAGGTCTAGCATTAATCGTCAAAATTACTTTTGGATCGCAAGAAAATTTAGATCTTGAACTTCTCAGTACTAATGGCAGTATCCTCGATTATAGCCGAAACGGCACTGGTGTACCTGAACAGGTTGGAGCTTTCCCAATGAACACAAACTACACTGATCTATATAACGGAACTGATGTCTATTTCCGCGTATTTATGGATGTTGGATTGAGTGCGACTTACACTTTGAACGTTACCATTGGGCCAGAAGAAATATTGATCCCACGTCAGACAGTTCCACCTTTTACGAAAAAACCCACAACTAAACCAAAACCTTTCGATCCTCTTCCAGGTCTCATCTTAGGTACTTTTGTAGGCGGAGCTCTTGTCGGGGGTGGGGCAGCAGGAATATATGGTGCCCATAAGTTTGGTGTTTTGGATAAAATAAAGGTTAAACTCCCTAAAAGGGGAAAAGGTCTAGGTAAAGGATTGAAGAAAGAATAAATTTCTAGAAAAATATAAAATTGAAGATAGATAATCAATTTATCTTCAACCTCTTTTTTTGGCTTTAATAGACCGAGATATCAATCTTATTTGTCGACACCAAGAATTGATGATAAACAGGTAAATCTTTATAATAACCTTTGAAAGCTAACTTATTTCTTATGATTCAAATTTTTTAAGGAGTTGTAGATTTCCATGGATCTTTCAGAGGAAGTTGTTTTATTAGAAAATGAGTTTTTTTGGGAAATAAAGAAAGACATACTCTTTGAGGAAAAATCTGATAACTTCGTCGTTTATTTAAAAAAAGAAAAAGAACAATTGGATCAACCTCGATCAATGTATCAGAGGATTCTCGCGTTTATTAGTTCCATTATGTTAGGATTCGCTGCGATAGGGTCAGCCCTGTTTGCTATTGAGGTAATAATTAATGTTCTCGCTGGAGAATATGTGAATCCAGATGTATTTCAAGGACTTCCTTCTGAAATTTCAGCTGGCTTATTATTCGCAACTAGTATTGGAGCTTTCTTAGGATCGACTCTTTCTATTGTAACTATTTGGTATAAAGTCTTTGTCATCAAAACTAATTGGTCGAGCTATCATGATCTAACTTTATCTCTTTTTAAAAGGTTAGAAAATGCCGATCTGCTTGATAACTACATTGATTTAGATAAAAAAAGTGATAAAAGGAGATTTCAATTGAAAAGAATATCTTTCGATTTTGAAATTGATTGGGTTTATCCATTTATCTTCGATGATTTTCCTCCATTACTATTTGAACTATTATTGATCTCTTTTCTTCTTCCATTGTTTGTAACATCAACTATTTCACTATTCATTGCGATCCTTAGTGTTGATTTGGTTTATTTTCTTGTAATGACACTTCTCTTATTATTGATTTTCTTTGGTTTCGGACAAAGTGGACTAGCAATTAATCGTAGTTGGAGGAAGTATAGCTCAATACTGCGTGCTCTAATTTTAAAACAACAAGAAGTAATTCACTCACTTATTCTTAAAGGTGGAGATGAAATGACAATTATTCGCCATCAAAATAATTTAACAAGGCTCATTTCAACGCATTCTTTTCCAATCCCTCAATTAATTCGCATTTCAGCTATTATTCCCCTTCTAGGATCCATGTTTGGATACTTGATCGCATTAGCAGCAGTCACCTAAAGCCAGATGAATATAACTCTAGATGTCGCGAAATAGTAATT
>JAEOTU010000150.1 GCA_016839665.1 Candidatus Hodarchaeota archaeon | reverse complement strand
TAAGAAATCTCCACAATTGTTTTGTTTTCGCTTCTTCTTTTACAGGCATTCTATTCTGAGTTGTAATGCTGGTTTGCCGAGAGATCTTCTTAATTTGATTGGTGTCTTCTTAAGAAAGATGATTTAACTAGAGGTTTCTAATCAATGTAGTGGAGACTCTCAAAGATATATTGACTTAGTGGAGACTCTAAACAACTCAAAGGACTCATCGCAATAAATACCTTATTTCAAAAAAAGAGATGGATGATCTAAAAATTGAGTACAGACCATAATCAAAGACTTGGATTTGGACGATATGGGAAAACTGCCCACGGTAGAGAAGAACATCGTCAAAGTCGTCAAAAAAAGAGGCAATTAAGAGAAGTAACGATTGCTGAAGCTAGAAGTCAACTTTTAGCAACTGGTGAGATAAAAAAAGTTCTCGCAATAGTTGGCGGTGGTAAAGAAGCGACTGTTCTTCTTGCAGAGAATACCGAGGACGAATTAGTCTGCGCTAAAGTCTTCAGATATTTCACCAGTACAATAAAGAAGCGACTACGTGGGACGAAACATCTCCTTGAAGATGAAATGGCGGTTTTAGCAGCTAAACAGGAATATTGGAACTTAAACGAGATGTATAATCATGTTCCAGTACCTAAACCGCGGCTGCTTGTTGATAATATTGTTTTAATGGATTTTATTGGCGAGGAAGCAGGGTCTACTACTCCTGCCCCTCTGTTAAGGGATGTAAACTTGACCATATTTGATTCTGAGGAACTTTTCAATGAATCCATTGATATTGTTGCTGAATTGTTTTTGAAAGGACATTTCATACATGGAGATTACAGTGAACACAATTTAATGATTACAAAAGATGGAAAGCTTCTCACTATGGATGTTTCCCAGTCTGTCCAGTTCAATAGCAAGACCTTTATTGATACTCCCTTGAGAATTAGAATTGATAGGGCAATAAAATTACTTGAAACGGATATTAGAAACGTTAACCAACATTTCAGGAGAGTGTACCGGATATCAATTGAGCCTCATGAAATAATAGAAGCCATCATTCAAGAATTGCCTCAAAAACTGCAGGACTTCCTGACTGAAAGAACTATGGAAATCTACCCGTCTGCAATGTACTCTCCTGAAGCTTTATCAGGAAAAGAAAGCTATCGGGATGATACAATATACCAAAGAACTGGTTCGAGTCGTCAACGACCGAAGTGAGTAATTAGGTGATTCACAAGCCTTGACGTGTCAAGAAAAAGAGAATATAGATTTTTCAGATAGAGAAGATCAATCAAGATCGATAATTATTAACTTAAAAAGAAAAAAGCTTTTCTTTGATTCCCTCTATAACACTCCTCTAACTGAAATAGAAATAGAAGAAATAACGATGTACATCTCTAAAGCTCAGGAAATTGTAACTATCTGGAATAAAGGATTAAGAAACGAATAAAAACCGTATTAGGAGAAGAATAAAAACATGAAGTTTAATACAATTAATGACCACCTTATTTGGACAGATGAGGGGTTTGGGAATAGCGTAGCGATTGATATAGGTGGAAAAATATATGTAATTGATACTATGTTCAATTGGGAGTTAGCACACGAATGGAGAAGTCTAGTTGAACAACATTTCAATGAACCTGTCTCAGGGGTAATTATTACACATCACCACGCAGATCATACATATGGAAATCAAGTTTTTGTCGATTTACCAATCATTTCAAGCCTTGAGCAAAGAAAAATTACAGAGAGATGGGAAAAGGAAATCTGGCCATCATTTACTCCAGAAGACATAGAAGAGTGGGAAGAGAATGGATACGGAGTGAAAAGTCTACAACTAACCCATTCAAATATTTGTTTCGAAAATACACTGCAATTATTTGGAGAGAGGACATTAAACATCATTAGAGCTGATGGTCATACCCTAGGTTCTTCTTACTTATGGGAACCTGAGGAGAAAACATTGATTGCAGGGGATTTAATCTTCAACAAGCAATTTCCGTATGGAGGAGATGACACCTGTGATATAATAACATGGCAGAAAGTTATTGAAAGCCTCATCGCTCTAAAGCCCAAAACAATCGTTAGTGGTCATGGCCCCGTTGCGACTATTCAGGATCTCGAAGAAATTAACGCTTTCTTTATAAAAAGTATTGATTTCATAAGAAGTAAACTTGAAGAAGGATTGAATGCTCAAGAAATTCACGAAGATCCAAATTTTCCTGAATATTATTCTCAGGATCGTGTTGAGAGGAAAAAATTTACGATAGAACGATGGGTGGAATTCCTGAAGGAAGATAAGGATTAAGAGTGAATGTGTGGGATTGAACAGTGAACCTAATCGAACTTCAGTCTAAGAATTTTGACAGAGTTCGCTCTCTCTGCAGCGAATCTGAACATCTTAGGTTTACCATCGATGCAGTTATTGCAGGAAATAGTCCAATGCGAATTTGGATGGATGATGTTAGTTCACCCAGAAGTGCCTTGATGTGGGATGGTGCTCATTGTTACTATCTTGTTGGAGATTCTGGAAATCACGATTTTTGTGAAACTATTGAAGTATTCCTTAATGAATCTATAATACCCGAAGCCATTGCAAAAAACCGAGAGATTTTCAAGATAGAGTATTCATCAGAGGACTGGGAACCCATCATTGAGGACATTCTGGAAGATAAATCTCCAATAAAGAGCCCACGGAAATTTTTCGATCTGGAAAATCTCCTTATTCCTCAATGGCAAGACATACTTCCATCAGACTTTAGTATAAGAAGAATTGACAGAGTTCTTCTTGAGAGTGATGTCAAAAATGCGGAAACCATAATCGACGAAATAAATCAATGTTGGAATTCTGTAAATGACTTTTTAATGGTTGGATTTGGTTTTTGTTTGATTCTCAATGACCAGGTTGGAAAGGAAGAAGTTGAAGGATGGTGTACAGGAGAATACTTCAGCGAAGGGAAATGTGGGATTGGTATTGAAACCTTTCATGATTATCAAAGAAGAGGTTTTGCTACTGCTATGGCTTCAGCTTTTGTCGAATATAGTTTATCTATTAATATTCAACCGCATTGGGATAGTTCTGCAAACAACAAAGGATCGATTCGAGTAGCTGAAAAAGTCGGATTCAGAAAGATTCAAGATTATCATGTACTTTTTGGATCATTCACAGATATAAATTAAAAATATGAAAAAAGATAAACTTCTATTTCTTGGACAAATATCAATAATCTAATAGAGTTCGCAATTTTTGGCGCACAAACTGAGAGTTTAGTGGTGAATCAAATAATCTATAGACTCTTCAGAGGCCTTCAGGATACGAACTTCTGATAACAACATCAATTATTGTAAGTGTATTCTTTTTTCGATAGAACAGTCCGTTTTTAAAGAATTTTGAATAAGAATGTTATTATATTTCGGTTGCATTTTTTTTTCATCTAGGAATATTGATGATTTTTAGATGGTTAAAAATGGGAATAGTGGATATTCTAGCAAGAAATGACGTTCCTCCAGACGTGAAACAGGTAATTGGTAACTTGGACCTACAATTAAAAGAGTACGGAAAACAAGTCGAAGAGTTAACACAAAGTGAAACAAAATACAGGACACTCTTCGAGTCTGCTCCTGATACTGTCGTACTGGTAAGTTCTACTGGTCAGATTATGGATTGTAATAATGCAGCAGGAAAACTAACAGGTCTTAGCAAGGAAGAACTGTTAGGAAAACATTTTAGTGAGACTGGTGTGATTCTTGAAGAAGATTTACCTAGATATATGAAACTTGTTTCTGAAATTTTCGGAGGTTCTCAAGTACGCAATATCGAAGTTAAAACTGTTGACCAAGATGGTTTGATCCATTATCTAGAATTATTTCC
>JAEOTU010000149.1 GCA_016839665.1 Candidatus Hodarchaeota archaeon | reverse complement strand
GCCATATGTGTTATTCGTAACCGACTGACTTCTAGTCCTTTAAAGGATGAATTTTGTTCCACATTCTCCAGTACTCTTAATATTTCTCTTGCTGCTTTTTGTGGATAGCGTCCTGTTGGCCATTTGCGTAAATCTTTTCGGTGTGGAACTTTTTTCCGATATCGTTTAAACGGTATACTTTTTTCTTTCACTATTACTTGTTCCAGAATTTCTTGAGCGGATTCTAGGTATTTCCCTTTCAATTCGTGGCAAATTTCTCGTGCATGTTTTGGGGAAATGCGCATATTCCGTCCTGTCGCAATGGCAGTTCGGTCTGCATCCAACCCGAAGACTGAAATTTTGTACTTTGGCAATTCAAATTCAACCAATTCTATTGATGAGCAGCTATTGAGAAATATCTCTTTTTATCCTATCCTTTGATATTTCTACGTAGTACTGGCTTATTTCAAGCATTTTAGGTTACCAATTTTTCGTTATAAAAGTCATCTCTTTCTGCTGACTCACACACACTTTACTTTTGACTTAGATGCTCTTGCCATTCTGTTATTTTCTTACCTTCTTAGCTGTTTTAGCCTCCCACAACATTTCTGAGATTTTCTTTTTTGTCATTTCCGCAAAATTCTTTCTTATTCAATTTTCTCTAGTCCTTTCGTGTTTGGTTTTGTCCTTATTCTTGTTACTCTGTTCCCCGCCTTCAACCTTTCATTTTATAATCATTCTCTTCTTTCCCTTTTACGTGGAGTAAATAATCTTTCCCTACTGATTTTACTCCTTATTACTTGGCATTGCCACCTAATCGTGATAACTCATGTCTTCTCGTCGTGTTTTCCACTATCGCGGGTTTACTCTTGATGAGCTGAAACAAAAATCTATGGACGAATTTATTTCTCTCCTTCCTGCCCGTCAACGTCGTTCGTTGACTCGTGGTATGAGTTCTCAGCATATAAAGCTTATGGAGCGCATTCTTACTTCGAAAGAGTCTAAACGTCCTGTTCGTACCCATTGTCGTGATTTTATCATCCTTCCTGAATTAATTGGAACTACTGTTCAAGTTTATAATGGGAGAGAATTTTTGCATGTGAATCTTGTACCTGAAATGCTTGGCCACTATCTAGGTGAATTTGCTCCCACTTGTAAGCAAGTAAAGCACTCTGCTCCTGGTATTGGTGCGACTAGAGGATCTCAATTTGTTCCTTTGAAATAAATGCATTTTTTGGAGCTTTTTTACTCTTCTTGCTTCTCTGAGGATTCTAATTGAAGAAGTTGTTGATATAGGTTCTGCGCAGCTCTCTTTTGAGCTTTCTTTTTTGTGTTTCCCTGACCTTTCCCTATTAGGACTTGGTTTTTGTACGTCCCTTGGCACGTATACCAGTAAGTAGGGTTATGTTCATCTCCTTCTTTTTTGTGCAATTTATATTCAGGACTAGGTAACTGTCGTTTCTGAAAGAATTCTTGGACTAAATTTTTTGGATTGTGTTCATTTCGTCCCCACATCGGGTCTTTCTTTGTTTCTTGAGTTAGGACTTTCTTCAAATCGCCCTCAAATAGCAGTACTAGTAACGATTGACATGATTCTAGTCCAAATGCGACATATTTTGCTCCAAATAATGCTTCAACTGCATCAGCTAGATCTTTCTCTTGAATTTGGTAAGCTGGAGCACAGCGTAAGACTGAACTAATGCCTCCATGTTGTCCAATTTTGCTTAACCGTGTATTTTGGACGATTTCTG
This sequence comes from Candidatus Hodarchaeota archaeon, assembly GCA_016839665.1. The sequence continues at coordinate 2,721 of JAEOTU010000149.1, read as the reverse complement.
CCCGAATTTTTGTTAAAATTCCTTCATCTTTCACATTTTGATTGTATAGCCAGTCGATTACCAGGAGGTCAAGGACCGCATCTCCTAGGATTTCAAGACGTTGATTATCATTAGCATCGGGACTCACGGATTTGTACGATGGATGAGTCAGTGCCTCAAGAAGTAGAGGAATTGGCAGCTGTAGATTCCATTGGAGATTTATTTTTTGATAAAAGTCATTCTTGTTATCTATTGGCATATCAAAAAAATCCACTACTCTTTCTGATGAAAAGGAGGTTGTGTGCTTTTAATCTATTTCTGATTATTTTTTCCTCCAATTAAAAGTGATTGGAGTCTCTTTATGACTGTTTTTCTCTCTCTTCAACCAACTGCCACAAAGATATAAAGGTAGCATTGTGTATAAATATATTGTATGAAAGTACTTTGAAGTTCTTTTTATGACATGAGGAAAAGACTAATGTCACCGAAAACGCTGAAGGAGTATGGGTTAGAGTTTATTAACGAAATGGCTAAAGATAGGGATGTGGCTCAACAGGAAATTGGCGTTGCGATGTCAGGTGCAAAAAGCACGCTTACAGCCAGGGGAGTCAAAGACTTTAGTTACCAGGATATGGATCAATTTATTAAACGAGTCAGGAAAGATACGACACGTATTGTAGATGGTGAATTAACCCGTATTACTCTTAAATCTCTTAGCCGCATTCGTAATATAATTCAAAGCGATACCAGGTTTCTTCAAGAAGTCACGTCTACTGATGATGAAACCAAAATCGAAGGATTAGAAACCGAGAATCAAAAGCTTAAGGATCAAATCAAAGAAAAAAATGCTCAACTCTCCCAGCTTGAACATGAAAGAGATGAAAATCGTTCCCTTTTTGAGAAAAACCAGGACAAGATGAATGAACAGGAGATGGAGGTAAAGCGGTTACAGCTTCAAATCCAAAGTCTCCATGAGCAAGAAGAATTAAATCAAAAAAGATTTGAAGAAGTGAGTTCGGAACTCGCTTCAAAATCCGCCTTAATTGACAAACTGAAAGAGAACGAAAAAATCCATGAAAAGGATATTGAAGAGGCGCTATCCTCCGTTGCTGAAACCTATCAAATTCAGGAGGACTATTTTGCTCGTATGCAGGAAGAACGTATCCAGCAACGGTTGAAACAAGTTCGTCAGGATTATGACTTAGAGATAGAAGAGATGCAGACTAGATTAAAAAATGAAATCCAGCGTCATGAGGAGGATAGTAAACAGAATAAAATCACTGTTTCCCGTCTTGAAGAAGCTTTAACCATGTCGGAGGATGAACAAAGAATACTCCAAGAAAAGGTCACAAAAATCACTGAGGAAAGAACTGAACGAAGTTTACTTATGGATTATACACAGCGATTACTCTCTACTCATCCTCTTTATGCATCAGTTCTCATATTGTTAAATCTGGGAGGTTCTCTTGATCTCCCCACAATGGCCAGATCTGTAGGTGCTCATTCAATCAAGCTCAAACAAATGTTAGAGGAGCTGGTGTCCAAAGGGTTAATCACGATCTCCTCGGACGATCCCCCAATAGTTAACGCAATGATGGGCAGAGATGGTCCACTTATCGAATAGTGATACGAAGATGGCCTGTTTAGCTCAACGTTTCTTTACTTGGACTTGGCTATTGTTCTTCTTTCTTTCACCAGTTTTCTATGTTCATCCTATTTCTTCAACATTCATGAATGAAGATACCACCTCTTCATTAGCATTCTGTCCTTTCCAGACAGGCGATACGTCTATTTTCACCATTTGGGGCGAATGGAAGGGGGAAAATCCAGCCCAAACTAGTGGAAACATTAGTGGTGAGCTCTTCATCAAAGCAAACTTTCGAAACGAGAGTCTTTTAATCATTTACGAGCAGAAACAGGAAATCATTTCAGGTATAATTAATAATTCTAACATTTGTTGGCCGAATAATCCAGACTCCTACTGGAGTTACAATCCCAAGACGCGTCATGGGATTGTTCTTGATACCTATGCTTGGATGTGGGTTGCTCCCCCTGATTTACAGATTGATACAAATATCACAATTTTTAACTATCCTTTTCTCGTTGTTCGAAAGGTGGATTTTCCATTCAATGGATCTTTACGTCCAACTATGCTCATAATTTATGCAACAAATTCCACATTTGAAACGGGGGAATATCGGTTGAATGAAATTCATTTTCAGTTCGATCTCCAATCTGGGCTTATGATGTACTACCTTATCCAGACCAATGCATATTTTGGTGATGGTACCCTTTATGATTCAGGTTTTTATTCAATTTCATTAAACCGAACGACAATAGATTTAGATACGACTTACGGTCCTTCTTTTGCTTCCTCGTCTACTAATTCACGTATTCCTGCCTGGACACTTCATTGCGGTGTTGTTGCTCTTAGTTTTGGTGTTCTCTGGAAAAGCCGACGCAAGAAAGGATGATATTTCTTTGCTTCTTTTTAGTAACTCATTATTGTGCATTTGTCAATTTCTTCAGTGAAGAAATGGTATAGCTCATCTAAATTCATTCAAGTAATGGTGCAACCCATCGTGAGCGTTCATTACTGATTAAAAATAAGGGCCGAAACGGGGAAATAAGAAAAACGATAGAGAATTAAAATAAATAGGATTTTAACCACTTTTCACTTATAAAAATTTTTTCAACTGATAATAATAATCAACTTGTAAAGCTAAGTTCATTTTATTCTTC
>JAEOTU010000148.1 GCA_016839665.1 Candidatus Hodarchaeota archaeon | reverse complement strand
ATTAAAAAATTAAATATTTAGCGGAGGATATAAGAAAGATGTCTGCTGTTACAATCGCAAAAATGATCCAGCTTCAAGAGTCAAAACCGATATCACTTCCAGCCGATTTTCTTGAAACTCTAAGACCTAAGGATGTAGAAGAAAGCTCTGCTGTAATGATACTTGCCCCTTCGACAAAAATCATTCGAATTATACCCACAAAAAGTCCCGAGGTTGTGAAAGTTGCAATCGAAATCGGCGAGTTATCACCTGACTTTTTACAAGAGTTAGGTGTCGTCTTTATGAGATCAAAAATAAAGACTCTTTATAGTACAGGTCTGTGCTTTACCCAAGATAGCTGTACATATGAGGGCTACTTGGATTCTAGTGATTTAACGATCTCTCAAGAGCAACTTAAAGACGAATTGGCGGAAATCAAAGGCGTGAGTAAGGTAGATATTACTACACTTACCGCATAACCCTCTTTTTGACTCATCTTCCCTCTTTTTGACTGGATTCTTTTGGGGTACGAGAAGTACACCCATCTCCAAATTTGTTTCTTCTCTAACTTTTTTATTTCTTAATAGTTAATCCACATTTGTTATGGAATTGCAAACTATAGACTTGAAAGGATATTTAACATCAATTCAAGGATAGAGTTCAGTGTATATTTCGTGGATTAAAGCTCAAAATTTCACGCCTAGAATAGAAAAAACAGAAACCACGGATTGTATGAATGGAAGAAAATAGATTCTAGCAGTTTGATGAAATGTAATATAATGCAAGCTGAAAGGTTTTCAAAAGGAAGATGAATAGCACTATGACCTTTGCCTCTGACGAATCAGAGAGTTTAAGCCTCCTTTTACACCCGCTACGAAGGAAAATTTACTCAATCCTTGCTGAAAAACCTGGATCCTATTTTTTTGATTTAGCTAAATTTCTAGAACTGCCTCAGGGTACTTTGAATTGGCATTTAAAACGATTAGAGGAAGATCACCTTATCAAATCGCTCAAATATGCAGGAAAACGGATCTATTACCCTGCAGGATTACGATCCGCAGAAGCAGAACGAATTTTTGCTGTTTTAAGGCCAACAACAGGCAAAAAAATCTTCAACTATGTGTTAAACAATCCAGGTGCTTTTCAAAGTCAAATTGCTCTGGGAATTAAACCTCCTGTTCATCATGATACAGTCAGGTATCATTTAAATAGAATGGAGAATGTTGGTTTGATTACTACGAAGCGTAGTGGTCGAACAGTTCAAATTTTTCCAGGTCAGGTAGCTGACAATTTACAAAATGGTTCCTTAACAGCTATTTCTGATTCCTATGTTCGATTCTTATTGGAAAAACTTCGAGAAGGATGTTTACATCCTGAAGTTGTGTTGCAGAGTAAAAAGCAGCTAGTTCTACGAATTGAATGTCCTGATGGTGAAGATATGATTCTAAATCTTAGAATGAGCGAATGGGAACTTCTAACACCAGTTGAAGATGAATAATACTATATAAGTGGTAATTTGAGATTGGAATCATTGTTGGACTACTGAAAGATGATATTCTTCTTTCTTCACAAGAAAGCCTTAGCCTGAATAATGGAAACACATAGAATGGCTACTAGATTCAATTCCAAAGAGTACGCAAAACAGAGGCTTTTCAACATCTGTGCAAAATATTTCCCAAAAGATCAATTGAAAATTAATGTAGGAGGAAGAAAAGGTTTTCGTTTGGGAGAAGGCACTATTGAACTTATTAATAGATCTAGAGCGATTATTACTCACGCACAGCAATCTAATGAAACTGTTCCCATATCAACCGTAGATGTGTTCCGATTTGGAACCACTTTTCAAGAGATTTTTGAAAACCTGGGGAATTATCAGGTGATTTCTCAATTAAAAACAAGATCACGTAGAGGATACCGCAAAGAACTAGAAGTAGTAGATTTTGATCTAAGAAAGATTGAGGTAGAATTAAAGAAAAGCTCAAATCCTCCCGTAAAGTACCAAAAGGATGAGAAATTCATTAAAAATGCTCAAAAATACTATTCAAAGTTACTCAATGACGGTAAACATTCAACTATTCTTGAAGATGTGATCAAAAACCAAGATCTTTTCATTGTCGATGGAACGGATGGGAAAAGTTTCTTTGATTCTCTTTTTCGATTATTAAATACCTTAACGAGTATTAGCAAAGAAAAAATTGAGTTGAAAAATCAGAAAATGCGATTACAAGGTGAATTAAAAGATAAAAACGCCCTGTTTAAAGAATTGGAAAAAGAATTACCTCATTCTCAACACAAAATGAAGTTTCAAAGAGAAAAAAGCGGAATTAGTCAAATTATTAGTGAAAAAGAAAGCCTATTAATAGATCCAGAATTATCACTATTCCTTAAAATCTTAGTTACAAGCATAGAACGATATATGAAAATGATTGAAAGGCGTGAAAGTCGAAATCTCGAACAAAGAGAAGATTTCGTTGGACTGATACTAGAACCAACAAGATTTCAGGGATTGAATGAGGAATTATGGAGACAGATCGTTTTTATTATAGAAACTCATGGATTCGAATTATTAAGCGGAAAAAATTGGTTTAAGTTCGAAGATCCAACCGAACTGAGACAGTTCATGGTGAATAAAGATGTACTGAGTAAATTTGCTCGTATTCGAGAACTTGAACAAGAGCTTGAAAACATAGAGATGCAGATACAGAAGGATCCCCAATACTCAAAAGCTCAAAAAATAATTCAAAATATTGAAGAAACAGAGTCATTTTTAATTCGTTTAAAAAAAGAAATTCCTGAAATAAAGGAAAGAATTGTCTCCCTTTCTCAAGACATTGAAACCGAAATAGAAAAAATCTCTAAGTTTTTGCATTAAAGAGAACCGAGAATCTTTGTTAGAACCTCAGCAGCTATAGCCTTTTTTTCACGTTGATCCCCTAATTCCTCTGTTTTTAGCCGGATTTCTTCTTTACTCAAGCCCTCAATTTCACCTCGAACTCGTAGACGTTCGATCTTAGTTTCCATTTCTCTTGTTTCTTTTTGGAGGTCTACAAGCCATCTTCTAGCTTTTCGCTCTTCAACAGCTAGTTTCTGTTGAACTGTGGCTAATTCGGAAGAGTATTCATCACGAAGAGAAGAATAGACATCATTAGAAACTGCTTGAGCACGTTTTTTCTCCTCAATTTTTTCTAGGCGTTTTAGCCACTTTTTTTCTCCTTCAGCTAATGTTTCAAGCTCCAAGGGTTGTGATTGGAGAGTTTTTTGCTCTTCTTGAAGAGTAACAATATTAGATTGGATTTTTTCTATCATTTCAGTGGATTCGCCTTCTTCAATTAGACCTATCTCAACCTTTTTTGTTAGCTCATCAATTTCTTCAAGCAATTTTTTGAGATCTGATTTAATTTGGTCTTTTCTTTTTCGGGAATAAAGAATAACCACAATGTCATCTGGAATTTTTTCATGAACTTCAGGTGGAGGTGGAGTTGGTTTCCTCGCTGGAGTAGGATGTTCGACGCGAGAAGGTGAAAAAGATTCCGGAGCTGAAGTTTCCTTTTTAGGTTTTCTTATAGGGGTTCCACAAAACCTACAAAAACGAGCAGTTACACTAATTTCTTTTCCACAATTTGTACAGTAAGTATGTGACATGCTAAGATCCTTCTCAAACTTATAGACTTCTATCCGAGGAAGAGTAATTCTATCCTTTAAAAGAGTTCATATCGGAGAGTAAAAATAAATGTCTTATTATTAAACTTATTATGTACACTTTCTAAGGATTTCAAATGTTTATTTGACTACGCTAATGGTTTTTTAATGTGAAATAGTAACGTTGTATAACTTGGTTATCGTTGTTGTTTTTTTATTAGCGTTTAAATTTAAGGATCAGAAGATAGATAACCTCAATCTAGAAATCCTTTAAAATTCAACCTCTAAATCATCTAAAAAATTAAATCTTTGATATTTTAGTCTTAATAGTCTTCCATAAATTTTTCAAAATCATTAATCTGCATTCTTTCATTCATACTAGATAAGGCATAAAATTAATTACTTTATTAGTTACAAATTGAAGTAAATCTAAAATCAATCTTCCTTATGTTGTAATATACAGGGCCGATAGCTCAGCTTGGTAGTAGCGCCTGCTTGGCAAATTTTGCTCTCTTGAGTAAGAATCCTGAATGCAGGAGGTCGTGGGTCCAAATCCCACTCGGTCCACTTATACTAACAATAAAAGATAATTGTCCTACCATTATAACTTTACTAAGATAACATTCAGGAATGATTTGAAGATCATCTAGGGAAAAAAATTTCTTTTTATTATAATAATCAGCATCGAATACCTCCAAGTATAGTTATTAAATGGTCATAAAGAAGAACTAAACGGAAATCTATCATCTAACATAATATCATTATGGATCTGTATGATCTAAGAAGATTATAAGGGTTCTTGTTTTTCGGATGGAAAACAGATGATGACTGAAATTCGGATTCTAAGCCGGGGAGGACAGGGTGGAGTAACTGCCGCGAAGGTGTTAGCCTATAGTGGCCATCTTGATGGGAAACATGTCCAAGCCATTCCAAAGTACGGAGCAGAGCGCAAAGGAGCACCAATTTTTGCAGATGTACGGATTGCTGATGAACACGTAAAAACCCACGCCCCAGTAATTACAGGAAATACTCATAGCTGGATCGTATTAGAACCTTCATTACTTGAGACAATGCCATTTGATGATATAAGTCCCGGTTCAATTGTCATAGTCAATTCAACGGAAGTTCCTGCTGCTCTAAAGGATCAAATGAATCTTAAAATTGGAAAGGTTGATGCTCTTGATATTGCTAGAGAATGTGGCTTGATAAAATCAGGAACAGTCATGGTTAGTACAACAATGCTGGGAGCATGGGCTAAAGCTACGGGATTAATTAGTCTCCAGGCACTTATTGATGCAACTGAGCATCAATTTGGAAAAGGAACGTTAGCTGAGGCCAATATACGATCGATAAAGATGGCCTACGAGAAATTTGAGTTTATCAATTAGCAAAAGAGGTCAGGATAATGGTTGATGAAAGTGAAATGAAAGATCCTGTATTACCATTAGGTAGACCTACTATAGGATCTGCAGGCGAAACAAGTGATTGGCGAACAAGTAAGCCAGTTTTCAATGAAGAAGAGTGTACAAAATGTTACCAATGCTGGATGTCTTGCCCTGAAGGTACTATTCGTGTTGATGCCAAAGGGGAATACCCCTACATTGATTATGTTTATTGCAAGGGTTGTGGAGTATGTGTACAAGTCTGCCCCCAAGATGCTTTGAAAATGGAGAAGGAAGAGTAGGTGAGAAAAATGGTACAGACCATGAAAAAACAACCAAATGTTGAGTTAATAACTGGAAATGCAGCAGTTGCAACAGCCGCAAAACTTGCAAGACCGCAAGTTATAGCAGCCTATCCCATTACTCCTCAAACACTTATCGTTGAGACTATATCGCAAATGGTGGCTCGGGGAGAGTTTGATTGTGATTTTGTGAACGTTGAGAGTGAACATAGTGCAATGGGTGCTGCCATTGGGGCTTCATTAGCAGGTGTACGAACATTTACTGCAACCAGTGCTCACGGCCTTCTTTACATGGGGGAATTGGTATGGTGGGCAGGAGTGACACGGATTCCTATTGTAATGCCTGTAGTTAATCGTTCTCTGAACCCTTGGAATATATGGCCAGATCACCAAGATTCTATGACCTTTAGAGACGCAGGTTGGATCCAGTTCTATGCAAAAAACAATCAAGAAGTGTTAGACTTAACCATTTGTGCTTTCAAAATTGCTGAACATCATAAAGTTTGGATGCCAGTCATGATCTGTTTGGATGGTTTCATCTTGAGCCATACTTCTGCTCAGGTAGATATCCCAACACAGGAAGAGGTTGATGAATTTCTTCCGCCCTTTAAACCACTCGCAATGTTAGATCCTGACGATCCGTTTGCCCATGGATCTCTTACTGATTCTCAGGGTATTTGGGAACAAAGAATGTCATTGATAGATGGGTTTAATAACGCACATGTTATTATTCCCAAAATTTTCCAAGAGTATTCTCAAAAATTCGGAAGACTTGGGAAAGAAATGGTAGAGATTGTAGGTGACCTTAAAGAAGCCGAAGTTGCAATTATTGCTATAGGAACTTTAGGTGAAGAAGCCGAACAATCGTTAGAAGTCTTGAGAGAAAAAGGTATTAAGGCTGTTGTCGTTAGACTGCGTGTTTTTCGTCCATTTCCGAAAAAAGAACTGATTGCTGCTTTGAAAAAAGTACCCAAAGTCTTAGTTATTGATCGAGCAGTTTCGTTTGGTAACTCTGGTCAGCTTGCAATTGAGATCCAAGCTGAATTATATGCACAAAAAGTAGAAATTGAATTCCACCAAATAATCAGAGGCTTGGGAGGAATGGATGTTTCTTACATGGATATCGCATCTGAAGTAGAGAAAATTATGTAATTGAGGAATAAGACAATGAGTGTCAAGATAAAAGATATGATGGATCGACCAGATGTATTGTTGAGAGGAAATTTTGCTTGTGCGGGTTGTGGCCTTTCTATCGCATATCGAACTGCTATTTCTGCATTGGAGCGGCCTATTGTTGTGATTCCTGCGTGTTGTGCATCTGTTATCCAGAGTCTTCACCCCCGCGTCACTTATAATGTTCCAACTTTGAATATTGCATTTGCAGCTCACGCTAGTGCTGCTTCTGGCATTTCAAGGGCTAAAAAGAAGAGAGGAGAGAAAGTGACTAGTGTGGTTTGGTCTGGAGATGGTGGAACTTTTGATATTGGTGTTGCTACCTGGTCGGGAGCAGCGGAAAGAAACGAGGACATTCTCCACTTTTGTTATGATAATGGATTCTACAGCAATACAGGTGCTCAACGAAGTGGTGCTACACCACGAGGGGCAGCAACAACTACAACGCCTCAAGGGAAACATGAGAAACGAAAGAGTATTACTCGTATAATGGCTGCTCACGATGTGCCATATATTGCAACAGCATCAATTGGCTATCCCCGAGACCTGTATACCAAAGCGCAAAAAGCAGGAAAAATAGAAGGTTATCGATTCATTCTAATAGATGCCCCATGTCCTACAGGTTGGGACTCTGATCCAGCTATTACTCGAGAACTTGGTAAATTGGCTGTACAAACGGGATATTTTCCTCTATATGAAATTGAAGATGGGAAACTAACATTCAGTAATCGTGGGAAGAAGTATCGCGATCCTGTTAATAGACTTCCAGTAGAAGAGTACCTAAACAGGCAAGGGCGCTTCAAAAAGATGACTTCTGAGCAATTAACAGCATTAAAGAAAGATTTACAGTTTGAATGGGATAAACTCATGAGAATGGAATAATGTTCTTTCAAAGCTCAGGATAAATTCTAATTTAAAAGTTTAGACATATAAGGTCCCTCTTGTACGAAACCAATCTTCTGATAATAATCTCGAACTCCAAGGCCAGAAGTAACCAACATTTTTCGATATCCTTTTTCACAGGATATGTCTTCTGCTAGAGTAATCAATTTTTGTCCAAGCCCACGATGTTGCCATTCATATTCTCTTGGACTTTTTCCAATTCCAACGAGTTTCCCATAAACATGGAGCTCTCGAATGATTGTTGCTGGTGGATCGAGTGTTTCAGGACGAAAAGCATAGGCAGATGGCTCTCGTAGTCGTAAAAATCCAAAAAGAGTTCTTTTATCAAGAGTTTCAAAAGAAATAAAGTGTTCTACGCCATCAGATGCGGAGTATTGAATGATATGGTATTTCTTTTCTTTTTCAAGCCAAGAGGTGTCGCCAAGATTTGTTTGATGACCAACCTCTCGACAACGAATGCAGGAACACTCTTGGCCTTGTTGATGTAATTTGGTGCGCGCTAACTCACGTAAATTCCCAGAGCGCACTCCATCGATAATTAGGTATGCTGGAATATCCCTCTGAACTCGTTGAATACGGACGTAGTGTGGGGTAATAGCCTTGATTGCGGTAACCACATCTATAACGTCATCGTAATCATATGGAACATAGATTTTGTCCTTCCAAAGCTCAAAAAGCTTTGTATTTGGCAAGACTAAGGTTGGATAGATTTTAATAGCATCAGGAATATATTTTGGATCTGAATAAAGCTTTTCAAACATCAAGATATCCTCTTCAGGAGTTTGAAAGAGGTTTGGCATCATATGAACAGTTACTTTCAATCCTCCATCTCTGGCGCAACGAATTGCTTTTTCCACGTCTTCTAACGTATGATGTCTCTGAACATACTTTAGGATTTCATCAGAGAGAGTCTGAGTTCCAATCTCAGTCCATGTACCACCCAGCTCCAGCATTCTACTCACATGGGAATCTGTACAATAATCAGGTCGTGTTTCAAAAGTTATCCCTACATTTCTATATTGACTGGTTTCTGCATTCTTTTTAGCATCCTTCAAATTATTTGAGCTTTTTCCAGTGATTCCATCAACACACTCCTTCATGAAATGTTCTTGGTAATCTGAAGGATTTGCTAAAAATGTTCCACCCATTACTACCAAATGAATTTTGTCTAGTGGATGACCAATACTTTGTAATTGTTTTAAACGAGCTTGGGTTTGTTTTTTAGGAATAAAATCATTTTGCGCACCTCGCATTGCTGCAGGTTCCTTTCCTGTATAGGATTTTGGTGCACCAGCAACATCGGGGCAATAAATACACTTACCTGGACATGGGGAAGGTTTTGTCATTACAGCAACGACGGCAATACCACTAATTGTTCTTACTCTACGAACCTGTAAGAAGTATGCAAGAAAGTCTTTATCATATTCAGTTAAGTGTTCTAAACTGAGTGCATGCTCTAAAATCTCCGAATTTCTTACAAATCGTTTTAATCCGTATTGTCTCGCAACTTTTCGTTTAAGAGTTTCCAGTTTGGCTCTTGTTGGAGTTGTTTCGTCAATAAGTGCTTGTGTCAGATCATCCAAAGCTTCATTCAACATTTTTTGAGACGAGGGAGGCACACCTATATGCTCCTCATGGTTGGCTTGGAATGTAAGCTGGTAATGAAATCAATAAGAAGATAATTGCGATAATTGTATGAATAAGAAGAATGATAAGGACATTTTTCTTTTCTCCGATATTTTTTAGGAAATATGGGAAAAACCAGTAAACTGTATAGGGACAAGGAGCTATTATGTTTCCTTTCTCATCAACAGTAGCTATTTTTGCTGTTTGATTAGTGATAATGTAGAATAAGAACAGTAAAAAGTTAATGAAATGTAGTCCAAAAAGGCCCACTGCCAATCGATCCATGTTACCTATAATTAGAGCAACAATGATTCCTGTTCCTAGAGTCATAGTACCTGTATCACCGATTAGAGTTCTAGCTGGAAACCAGTTAAATTTGAGTAATACAACAAATCCCCCAAGTAATGAAGCCGCAAAAAGAATTATAATTGGGTCAGGTACAATGAGAGCAACGACAAGAATTATTAGCAAGGAAATAGTACCATTTCCCGCTTCTAATCCATTAAAGCCAGCAAGCATGTTGAATGAGTTAAATGCAAAATTTACTGCAAGAGGAATTATTATAAGACTATAAAGATTGATGTTTCCAAAAACCAAGTCCACATCCCCTAGAATCCAAAGATTTATGCTACTGGTGCCGACTTTTAGAGCCATCAAAGGAATGGCTGGTAAAAATCCTAATAAGATTTTATCACGCCATCTTATTTGAAATACATCATCTAAGAATCCAATCAAACCAGCAATAACCACACTCAGAAGTCCAGCGAGTAAAGGTTCAAAAATATGAGGATTGTATAGATTAGGAAGAAAGTATTCCCAAGCAAAAAGAATTATGAGAATGGTAAAGATAAATCCCAATAGTGGTGCCAATCCTCCAGGTTCTGCAATGGTTGGACGATTTGTTTTATGAGCATCCACCGTAGTAACATCATTTTTCAAAGACGCACGAATGACCCATGGAATGATGATTAATGTGATAATAGATGATATCGACAAAGCTAAGATAGCAATTGCCACATTTTCCAACGTGAACATGATTTATACCAATTTTCTGTTCATTCTGACGAAAAAAAGAATAAATTAAAAGGATTTAACTAACGATAGCTAAAAGCATTAGGAGAAGGAATTTGAATTAATACTTCTTGGAGAAATATAAATGCGATGTATAATCCCAGCTGCAGGTCGGGGAACCAGACTTCGTCCACATACAAACACTAAACCAAAAGTACTTCTTCCATTGGGGAATAAACCTATCATTTCATATATTCTAGATAGTGTAATTGAGGCGAGCATTAATGATATTGTTTTAGTGGTAGGTCATGAGAAAGACCAATTAATAAATTATGTCAATTCTAACTATGGAGATAGCTGTAAATTTTCTTTCATTGAACAGAAGACCCGCAAAGGGTTAGGCCACGCAATTTTTTCTGCCGCTGAATATTTAGATGGAGAACCTGTGCTAATCGCTCTTGGAGACAGCTTATATGAGAATTCTTTTTCTCAAATGGTGGAAAAATTCAATGAATTTCCAGATTGGATGGGAGCTATTACTGTAAAATCAGTTCAAAATCCTCAAGCTTATGGTATAGTTGTTACACACGAGGATTCTAATTCAGTGAAAGCATTAGAAGAAAAACCGAAGAATCCAAAATCGTCTCTCGCAATCACTGGAGTTTATTTGATACGGAATTCTCTAGAGCTAAAAGATGCCTTGATAGAGCTCATCGACTCCGGTCAAACTAGTGCAGGAGGGGAATTTCAATTAACTGATGCTCTGCAAATTATGGTGAAAAAAGGTCTGGTTCTTGGAACAATTGACTCTGGTAGATGGTTTGATTGCGGTAGAAAAGAAGCACTTTTAGCTGCTCATTCTTATGTCTTGAACAAAAGAGATGTATCTTCCATTGAAAGCGAATTGATCAACACAATTGTAATTTCTCCTATTTCGATTCAAAAAGATTGTCGAATCTCCAACTCTATCATTGGTCCTTATGTAAGTATTGATAAAGGTACGGTTGTAAAAAAATCAATTATTTCGTCTTCAATAATCGGTTGTTATTCTCAAATAAAGAACACAAGTATTCATGATTCAATAATCGGGGATAAGGTCGAATTAATCGGAAGAGGCTATGATTTTAACATCGGTGACCACTCTAAAATTCAATTATTTTGATGGAGGAAAAATCGTGAAAAATCATACAATACACGAATTTCAAGAACTAATGGTTACACTTTACGGGGATCGAGATCGAATTAGAGGTATTGAGAAGAGCTTATTATGGTTTCAAACGGAAAACGGAGAACTTTTGGAAGCATATTTGAAAGAAGATCAAGATGCTTTGGAAGAAGAAGTAGCTGATGTATTCGCATGGCTCTGTTCCGTGTGTAATCTTCTCGACATCGATCTCGAATCTGCTGCCTGGAAAAAATATCAATCTCGCTGTCCTAAATGTGAGGCTAGCCCATGTGAATGTCAACCGCTCTAATCACATTTCCAAGTGTAATATTGTGTAATTTAAAACTTATTCTTCACTCTAATGATTTTTCATATTGCTTTTGCTTTTGATCGTATTCTTCACGATTCATAATACGTCTTGCTGGAGTTCCCATCATAACGCTTGAACTAGTGACATCTTTAGTGACTATAGAACCAGCAGCAATAACAGCTCCTTCTTCAATGATTATCCCTGCAAGTATGATCGCTCCAATCCCAATTATCACATTATCTTCAACTATTGTTGTCGCTAGCTTACTGCTTACGGGATATGTATCATTTGCAAATCGAACCCCTGGCCCAAGAAAAACATTGTTTCCTAGAGTAATTTTCGGAGGAATAAAATTATTTGATTGAATCCTAGCGTTTTTTCCGATCGATACACCGCTATCAAGAATTGTTCCACTTCCAATTATACTTCCAGAATCTATATGACATTTCTCTCTAATGACAACATTGGTTCCTGTTTCTACTCGAGCTTCAAGAGATGATGTTTCATATATAGTCGTAAAAGGCCTTATGTGGTTAGATTCGCCAATCATCGAGCCTGTAGAAATTTTGTCAAATAAAAACTCCACAGAAGAACTTTCGCTGTGTTTTGAGAGTAATTTTTGGGTTTTGGCTCTTGTAGGATATCCTATAATAACAAAAGAGTCAACAATGGAATTCTCTTTGATTTTTGAAGGACCATATATACAGGCTGTAGTCGCAATGAACTCTGAAGTTATATCAGCCAGTTTAGATTGAAATCCTTGATTTTCAGGCATGTAAAATTCTCCTTGGCTACTCTGAACTCTCTGTAGAATGAACGTGGTTTGTATTTGAACTTTGAGAAGAATTAACCATTGAAGATTCAGATGGTAAGGCAAAATATACTATAAAAGATAAAACATTAACAGCAAGAAAGTAAAAAACCCCAAAAATACCTTCAAAAACATTAAATGGTAATACGGGCGAAAAGATAAAGACTACAAAATTTATGATAATTGTAGCTAGAATTGCTACTATTATTCCACGAAATATCTTAATTACCATTATTAATTTCACCTAAAGGTTGAATCACAGCAATTTTCATAGAAAAATCGATTGCTACAACAGAGTGAGTTAAACTTCCTACAGAAATGATATCTATACCTGGAATGAGATATCTGTTAATATTTTGTTCAGATATTCCACCGCTAATTTCTATCAGAGGTCGTGGTGCTTTGTTATTCTTTTCAACAATTTTGATTGCTGCTTGGATATCACTAAGAGAAAAGTCATCCAACATAATAATCTCTGGAGATAACCTTAGACTTTGCTTCAATTCTGATATATTTTCTACTTCGATATCGACCTTTTTCGTAAATGAAGTTTTTACTTTAGATTGATTTAAGATAGTTTGGATAGCTGCCTCTCCCAGTAAGCTAAGATGATTTTCTTTAATCAAAACAGAATCAGATAAGTTCCATCGATGAGGATCTCCTCCTCCAGTTTTGACAGCATATTTCTCGAAGTATCGAAATCCTGGTGTTGTTTTTCGTGTGGAAGCAATAATAATATCAAGACCAGTTTCCTTAACTTTCTCAACAAGCTTTCGTGTTTGGGTAGCAATTCCAGAAAGACGCATTAAAAGGTTCAGAACCGTACGTTCTGAAACAAGAATCTTTCTACTAAGACCTTTTAACTCTAAAATGACGTCTCCCTTTCTAATCTTATCTCCGTCTTTAAATAAGCTTGTAACTTCCACATCTAAGAATTTGAAGACAATTTTGGCAAAATCTAATCCACAAAGGACTCCTTTTTGCTTAGAAATTATATGTGCATGGACTAGAACATTCGGAACCAGTTCACTCGTAATATCCCCATAATCAATATCTTCTTCTAAGAACCGAGTCAATTTTTTTTCTAATAGTTTGTCAGGAATGTAAGACATTCTGAGAGCTCCTCTACCTAAGTTGAAAGTTCAAGCATTCTTTCGATAGCCAATTGAGCTTTACTTGCGATATTGGTTGGAATCCGAATATGATATTGTTCGTGAAGAAGAGACATATAGAGATTATAAATTGTGATTTTCTTTTGTTGAATGCAAATCGCATCATTCCGAGCAGGAATAAATGATTTCATTGGAAGAATTGACCTTAATCGGTCCACCAATCCAATTTCAGTTATAATAATGAATTTTTCAGAGCTAGACTCTAGTGCTTCTTTCAACATTCCACTAGTTGAGCATATCTTGTGAGCAAGTTTTTGTACAGAAAGATCAGCTTCAGGATGAGCAAGGATTTCGGCATCAGGATGTTGGAGTTTCAGGTTCTGGATATCAGAAGGATCAAACTTACGGTGAACATAACAATGCCCAATCTTTGGAAAAGGAATAATTTCTTTGTTAGGTAGTTGCGTTTGGATATATTTAGCAAGATTTCGGTCAGGCCCTATTAAAACCTGTTCTTGATCGAGTTTTGAGATTACTTTGACTGCATTTCCAGAAGTAATGCAGATATCTGCCATAGCCTTTGTTTCAGCGGTTGTATTCACATATACAGCAATAGCAGCATTCGGATACCGAGTTCGATAGTGTTTCATATCCTTTATTGAAAGCATATGAGCCATAGGGCACTTTGCTGAAGGAGATGGGATTAACACTTTTTTCTCAGGATTCAGAATTGCAGCAGTTTCTGCCATAAACTGCGCACCAGCAAACACAATGATTTCATTCTCAATTCTTTTTGCCTTCCAAGCTAACTCAAAGCTATCTCCTATAAAATCTCCTAGCTCCTGGATATTAGGCTCCTGATAGTTATGTACTAATAAAATAGCATTAAGTTCAGTTTTAAGCAATTTAATTTCATCAATAATATTGGTGGACAATTTTTTTCTCTCTAGTTATGATTACCTGCGGATTTTCAATTTTTTTGCTACTTTATAAAAACTCCAGAAGTAAGGAATGAAATAATGCTGAACAAGCATAATTCGTTGTCATGGAGAGGAAATTGGGATGAGGTTATTAAAATTGATAGAAATTTCCAAGATAACATTAACTTTTTTGGAAAATGTGAGAGTGGATCATTATGAATGTCACATGTCTCGTATCAGGAGGCAAAGATTCTATTCTTGCTCTATGGATAGCCCTACATCAATTTAATGTAATATCAATCCTTTCTGTAAGATCTCGATGCCCTGAAAGTTACCTTTTTCATATTCCAAACACTCAATATGTAGCTTTAATAGCTAGGATGTTAAGTATTCCATATCGAACCATTTTTATTGAAAGTTGTCACGTAGAGGATGAGATACAGGCCCTTAAAGAGTTTTTAATTGGGTCTGAAGCCGAGGCTGTGATAACAGGTGGAATTCGATCAGATTTTCAACGTTTCAAGTTCAACTATGCCGCAATAAGTGCAAAAATGAAATGTTTTAATCCCCTTTGGAGATTATCACCAAGAACCCTTCTATCAGAATTGCTAGAAAATAATTTTCATATAATTTTTTCATCAGTTGCAGGCATGGGTTTGGGAAGAGAATTACTTGGAAAAAAAATCACTTTTAAAATGTTAGAATCCCTTCAAAAGACTGTTCCTGAATCAGAGTTGACAATGATTGGAGAAGGAGGAGAATTTGAATCATTAGTATTAGATGCACCTTTTTTTCCTTCTCGTATCGAGATTATTAAATCAAAAATCCATTGGAATGAATATCGTGAGGAAGGATATTTTGAAATCATTGAAGCAAAACTTAGTCCTCGCGTAAAATTTCCTTGAGATCAGATTCAAATAAGATGGATTATCAAATTGACTGGAATTACGACAAAGATTTCAGCGATAGGCTTATCTGCCATTCCGGACGGTAATCAACATCATTGCAACGGGTAGACCTCTGCTGACCGATACAATAGCAGCCTTCATCGTGAAATTCCTTTAGTCTTGATTACCATCTAGAAAATCCAATACCACATATCTCTGAAACCATTAACAAGAAAAGAGCAATTTCTTCCATTTCTTGGTTGTTATTAGAGGCGACAAAAACAACCCCATCTCCTTGTTTTAGAGGCTCCATAAGACGTGAAAGGATATCATCTTGTACCTTTCCTAAAGTCCAGAGTTCTTCTTGTTCATGGTGACTTCGTAGCTCTGTTTCTTCAATGAAGCTTTTAAATTTAGAAGGAATTTTATCTTTGATGAAATCCCTATTCGGAGGAATAATTAGAATTGATCCTTCATTTGGAATATCAAACAATCCTGAAATTCCTTGGAATCTCATTTCAACTTGTGTAAGATACTCCACGATACTTAGCCATAATAATGCTCGAATAGCCATCAATCGTTTTTCGATTGGACCAATGATTGAAACATGATCTTCTTTTATTTGAGTTTCTCCTCCAATTCTGACTGAAAGATCCTCCAATGAATCTTTCAAATCGGACAAACGATTTTTGGTTGTATAAATATGAATAATGAAGAATTTCTCTCCCCCTGAAAACAGTCTAAGAGTAATTTTTGATTCATCAAAAGGTAGATCTTGATTCTCTGGAATGTCGATTTCGTAAGGTGCTGTATCAAGGATCAAAGGAATTGAATTAAACTGATATTCAAATCCCTTTTCTCGTATCTCATCTAAACGTGTTACAACAACTTTTTCTGGAATAGTAGCAATGGGCTCAGAAATTGGTTCTTGTACTTCCTGAGGAATAGCGTCAGGTTCTGCTGCTAATTCAACAGCCGTAGGACTTTCCATTTCTGGTTCAAAAATTTCAGTTGGGACTTCTTTGATTTCCAATTCAGCGGGTTCATGCGTTTCAACTTCTTGAGCTGGAACCCTGGTTTGAACTTCTTCAAAAACCTTCTCTTGAGATACAACTTCTTTATTTTCAATATCTATAGGAGTTGTGGGGATTTCTATTGTAACAGGTGAAGAAGCCAATGTTCGGAGTTTCTGCATGACTGGGGTGGACAGTGTTACAATAATATCTCTCCCAGGCTGTAGTACCGTTGATAAAAGAATCTCTTTTCGAATAAAATTATCTTCAGACGATGGAAGAAGAGCTATTGATTGAGCAATTTCCCAAGCTTCTTCATTAGCAATGAATTTTCTCATTTTTGCCGCATTTGATTGATCACCGAAAACCCGACTAATAACATCGTAAGCTTGCTCCCCGGGAGAAGTAGAAAAATATTGTTTAAGAGGTGAGTCCAATCCAAATAATAGAATGTTATCATTCTCTTCTACTTCTGGTAATGGAACGAAAGAAAGAATTCGATGAGTAATGGATTTCTGAACAAGTTCTTGAAGCTCTTGGGGGTTACTGGGATCCACAAAATGTAAATTCGATGCAATTTGTTGAATTCCAAGGTGCATGTCATGAGCAAAAGCAGTTAATATAACTAACGCCGATAATACTCCCGCTGGTGATCGTGGAATTATAAAAAGCGCACGTTCTGGTGAGGAAAGAATCTGATAGAAACAATCTAATTGTCGGTTTTGTGCATCTTCAATATTTCCTTGGAGAAATTCCTCAACCATATGTAAAACAATGTTCATAGCAGGGATAACTTGTCTAGCACTTCTTTCGATTGGATTTAGAACGATCGCAACCAATGCACTTTCTTCAATTTTTTGAGAGTATAAGAAAATCATTCGATGATTTTCAAAGCGAATAAAATGAATTTGTTCTCCTTCCATAATACGAGAAGAAAATAATGTGAGAACTTGAGTAACTGTTGCACTGATCTTTGAGTGTTTTGTTAGGTTTCCCTGACCAGAGCTAAAGATTATCCTGTTTTGATGGATCACAAGAATGTCACTTGAAACCTCTTGACCGTGCATACCTAGTCATTAGCTCTTCAATAAGAAGTTCTTATTAAAGTTTCAGATTCACACTTGACCTCTTAATATCTGATCAATGTCGACATTTCCTCTTCGAACAAGAGTAGGCTTAAGTGGATCAGTAAGATCAACAATGGTAGAAGGAGGATTCTTGGGTAATTCCCCTGCATCTATCCAAAGATGAATATTCGCTAAGGATAGCTCTTGAATAATTGGGGGGAGAACATATTTCGATGGTGAACCAGATTTATTTGCAGAAGTACCAATGATTGGGCTTCCAACCTTTTTTATTATTTTCAATAATAACTCATGTTGTGGCACACGAAATGCAATTTTTTGACGATTTTTTAGATTTAATAATGGAGATAACTCATGAAAAGCTTGGTCAGTACAAAATAAGATGATTGTAAGGCTGCTAGGCCAAATTCTTTCAAGAATTTCCCTTATTTTTGGAGATGTTTCAATGTATCGTGATATCATACTTTTCGTTATAAGAAGACTAATTGGTTTATCAAGTGATCGTGATTTAATCTCAAAAATTCGTTTAATATTTCTATCATTCCATTTTAAACCTATTGTTCCCAACCCGTAAGATGTGTCAGTTGGAAAAACAACAATGGATCCCTTTTGAAACTCTTTAACGGCAATTGAGATAAGTTGTGGGTTTGATATAGAAATTTTCACGAGAAAACTTCTCCCTTGAAGAAATCGCTAAGAAACTTTCATTTCCAGCTTCTTTGATGATTGACAGAGATACAGGACTAGAAAAGACCAGGGTATAATCAAAAATCCAAGAGGATTAACTTTGTTGTTTCATCATTTGGATAATTATCTCACGGATGAGACTTTCAACAGATTTGATCACGCGTGTAACACTCATAGGTCGAACCTCTTTTCGTAACTTTCCATCTGCGTCTACAATCGTACTCCGATCGCTTTTCGAGAGAAGGCGCTTTAGGTCATCCCTTGCCTCAAGACAGGAAACTTCCACTATTCTAACAGCTGCGTCTCGAAGATTAGCTGCAACGCCAGATTCACTCAGTAATTTCCCTACTTCTAATGATGATATTCTTTGTTCTTTCGGTAAATCCATCTTATTAAGCATAATATGGTAAGGTAAGGCACCACTAATTAATTTGTCACCAGCAAGAGTGTTAATTTCTTGTAGTGAGAATTTATTCTCTTCCCATCGTGATTTCTCTGAATCGATAACTACAATCAGACCATGTGCTCCCCGCAAAACGACTTTCCGTTGGCCAGCATGACGTTCTTGACCAGGAACTGTGAAAAGATGGTACTTCAGAATTGGTAAACCAGCTGCGGTTTTTCCTATACCAAAAATCGCCTGATCGAAGAATAAAGTCCGCCCAGTAGGATCTTCTAATTTTAAGAATTTGTAGACATTCTCAGGGTCTTCAAGACTCTTCAATACTTTTGTGATGGTAAGCGCGGTGGTTTTTCCTGCAAGAGTTGGCCCCCAAAATACGATCTTGACAACAGGAACTCCTTGATGGTCACGTTTGATCACCTCAAATTGAGTATTTGCCTGCATTGTTCATCCCTGAAATTTTCATGCGTAGTAAGTGAAATTATATGTTATTCTTGTGGGTCCTTTTTTAAAACACGTCTTGTTAAACCAACAAATATTTCTTCAATCTCATTACCCCCTAATTTTGCAGAAGTCTCATAATAAGTCATATCTTTGGCTTTTGCTAATGAATGGGCTTCCTCGGGGGAAACTTGTCGTTGTTCAACAAGGTCCTTCTTATTTCCAGCCAAGGCAATTGGAACCGAAGGTTGAGGGATATGTTTTCGAAATTCTGCAAGCCAGTCCGGGATAGATTCAAATGATGATTTTTCATTAAGAGCAAACATAATTAGGCAAGCTGAAGCCCCTCGATAATAACTTGGTCGTAGTTTCCCAAAAAACTCTTGTCCTGCAGTATCTACAAGGATTAGTTTAACAAGATTATTGTCAACCGATAATTGTTTGGTAGTAATATCAACTCCTAGAGTAGGCAAATAATTCGTTGTAAATTTTCCTTCTGCAAACCTCCTGATCAAAGAGGTTTTTCCAACGCTGCCTGAACCAATAGCACAAATTTTGAGTAAGTATTCTTCAACCACTTTTGGTTCTTCCGATAATCAATTAAATACCCATTTTCGACAGATCTTGGAGTGATTTTCGCATATCATCAATAAATTCGTCTCTTTCGGATCGAGTTTTTTGTCTCAGAAGCTCCGTAAATAGAACTCTTCCATTTTCAATAAAGAGCCTAACTTGATAATGTGCAGCAGGAAAAATTCCAGAAGGGAGGTCATCCATAGGTTCCAATTTTACTACATCTTTGGAAAAAAGAGCTAAATGCTCTTTAATTACAGAAAACACCAAATCACCGATGATGACGATCTCACGTTCCATTTCTTGAGGAATTTCTAATTCTTTTAGTTTTTCAGTTACTTCCGCAAGAGGAATGGGGACAACAGTTTTAACAGGTGCAGTTACAACTACTTCGGTCTCTTTCACAACTCTAGGTGTAGGAGTGGGTGGAGTTCTCACACTAGTAGGAGTTGGTGTTGGCCTAGTAGGCGGGGAAGGTTTTGTCACAGATGCAGCTTGATCTACAGTTGGTGCGCGAGTAGGTGCGTGAGTAGGTGCGCGAGTAGGTGCGCGAGTAGGTGCCCGTGTTGGAGCTGGGGTTGGAGCTGGGGTTGGAGCTGGGGTTGGAGCTGGAGTTGGTCTTGTAAAAATGTCCGATTCTGAGGTTACAGAGGACGCTGCTTCTTTTGGCCTAGGTTTTGCACCAAAAATCGCTAGGAAATCAGCACCTTCAAGTCCTGGATCAAGGCTTTCTATTCGATAGACCATTCCGTACTTTTCTTGTCGCATTTGTTGCGCTGCCTTAGCAGAGATGAATT
>JAEOTU010000147.1 GCA_016839665.1 Candidatus Hodarchaeota archaeon | reverse complement strand
GAAAATCGGCTGGAAGTGATATCGGTTTTGACTCTTGAAGCTGGATCATTTTTGCGATTGTAACAGCAGACATCTTTCTTATATCCTCCGCTAAATATTTAATTTTTTAATACGTATTGGGGTTTTCCTGTGTTTGGAGATGATTAAATAGGAAAAGTTTATTACAAACAATTTGGAATGATATGTATTTATTAAGGTTTTTATTTTTTGTGTGTAATTTGGATTTTTATGCATGAAATTCAAATTTTCATGCAAGAAATTCGAATTGAACCTTTGCCTCATAATATCAAAAATCCTCAAGAAAACTGGTATCTGTACTCGTTTATGAAGAGAATAGGGGTAAGATCCCATAAATTTACTTTTTGCTGAAAAAGCAGTTCTACGAAATTGTATTTGGAATTCCATCTTCTTTTCCAATGTGGCCTATTTTGTTATCTTTCTTTTGCTTGAAAAAGCGACAGGTTATTCTTACGAGGGGTAATAAACCTAAAACTCCCTGAGAATACCTGTAAGTTCTAGAACTATTGTGAATGCCATAATTTATTATTTCTCAACATATTCCATTTAGAAAAGATGAGACTAATATCTTTTTCAGTCATTTTTTTTCTAAATGATTTTGAATCCTTCTGTATCTAAGTTATTTCACATCTTTCCCTATAAAAGCAATTAATAAGGCTTCTTGATAACTTTTTTCTGATGTGAATCTAAGAAAATTTCTGGTAATTGCACTAAATCTTAATAGAACCAGTTGAAAGGTTATTCTTATATAGCAATTTTTGAAACTACCCCATCTGATGAAACTTCATCCTCAGTTTTACTCCAAATAGTTGGAGTTAAAAAAACAATGAGGGGAACTGATTATGGTATTAGACAGAGACATTCGATTGACCATATTAGGTAATACTGGTGTTGGAAAAACTAGCCTTATTAAACGTTTGAAAGGGGAAGACCCCACCAGTACAGAGAAAACGATGGAAATCACAGTGGAAAAAAAGAAAATTACGCTTTTATCTAGCAGCAAGCATTCAAAATTATCTTTTGAGAGGTATAGAAAATATAATGTGACTGCAGTCGACAATCCAGGTGATTTTAAATTACGCCGCAAATGGAGGGAAGCGATGAGAAAGTACAAAACCGATGGTATTTTATTCATGTTAGATCCCTCTCAAAGTGTAGAAAGTCAAAGAGTGGCAATGGAAGATTCTTTCAATTATTTTCTTGACAGTCTAAGCTTAGATCCCGATAAAGCTGATAAAAAAGCCAAAAAAAAGAAAACTTTGTTCTTCTTTGTTGTCAACAAAATGGATACTATCAATAACAATGAAAAGAAAGCCCGAGAGTTTTTAGAAAACTTTGATGTTGTAATTCAAGACTATAAAATGACTTTTCTTTTTGCTAAATTCGCAAAAGCCTTCATTAGTGTTCATAAATCCCCTTATGAAGACATTGATGCTATTTTTGAGAAATGTAAGCAAATTCTATACTGAATTATCCTGGAAACTGACAGGAATGGAGAAAATTCGACAAGTAATTATTCGAAACACTCCTGAAAAAGGGCTAGATATCGTCGCAACAACATTTCAGAAAAGTCAAATCCAGGATATCTCTATCTTTCTTCCTGAAAAGAAAATAACTGATTTTAACGGGATTTCCTTAACGAAATTTCAGCATTCTTCTGGAAATATTTTCTTACGCTTTTTATTTGATGATGGAACAGATAAATATGGACGAGAATCAATAAAAACCCATACATTAATCATCGATAATTCTTTTTATAATGAAAAGACAGTACAATATTTTATCTCGCCATTAATCAATGGATCTATGAACAAAGAAGAAAATATCATTCTAAAAACAACTGATTTTGAAACCTTAGACGCTGTCGCAGTATCTTCGAAATTAATTGAGCATGTTTATTGTAAGAAGAATGTTCAATTGACGAGTCATAATAAAATAGACGTCATGGATCTTATTCAGATATTTGGAACTTTAGACCGAGCGGTTCCCCCCCCTTTAAATCAATATTTTTCTTTCCAGACAATGGTTTCTCCTAGACATACAAAAAGCTTGAAAAATCGTTCTATTGTCTTTTCTGATGACAAATTACCTCGATCACAGTCAATTGAGCAAATTCAAGAGAAAGAATCTGAATTTATTACCATTCGGAAAATTTCAGAATCTATTGCAGACCTACTTTTACTCAGACAATTGCAGAAACAAATATTCTTGGGGATACCTGAAAGATGGCTAAATATTAAACTCCAACGGCGTTTTGGGATTAAAAAATTTTCTCAGATTCGAAGGAACATAGATAGTTATTTTCTATAATTAAGATTCATTACCTTTTTCAAGAAGTTTACGAACACAGAAAACTACTTCAGGGTCAGGATCATTCAAAGCTCTTTGCAAAATTTCCTTACTCTCTGAAAAATTGTATTTGGCGAGATATTGAGCTGCAAACATCCTCTCGAATTTATCGGGATCCTTTTGCAACTTCTCAATCATTAGCTTTAAAGTATTAAGTGTATTATTAGCCAATATGCTCATAAAAACTGATTCATACTCATTTTAAATTATTCATGTTTTTCAAGGGGAAATCAATATCAAGCTAGAGTTTAATTGTTTTATCTAGTGGGGGAGAAAAGAAAGTCAAACATAGTCGAAATTAAGACAAATAAAAACCGATTTAACTCTCATATTAGCAAATAATCTAGAAAATAAGGTCAAGCTTATGAATTCCGAACCTATTCCTTCTTTTAACTCAGAAGAAATTGATAAGATCTTAACGAAAATATCACGGGCTACAAAAAACCTGAATGACCCTATTGTCACCCAAATATCTAAAACCCAGAAAGATCCCTTTCGAATACTTATCACGACAATCCTAAGTCTGAGAACTAAGGATGAAATGACTCACAAAGCCAGTCAACAACTTTTTGCTTTAGCGGATACTCCAGCTCAGATGCTTGAGATCCCATTGGAAAACTTACAACAAATTATCTATCCTGTTGGTTTTTATAGAAGAAAAGCTGATACAATTCGGTTTATTTGTAAAAAACTTATCGAAGAACATCAGAGTAAGGTTCCTGATTCATTAGAGGAACTTTTAAGTTTAAAAGGGGTAGGAAGAAAAACTGCTAATCTTGTAATAACGATGGGTTATAATAAGCTAGGAATTTGTGTCGATGTACATGTAGCAAGGATAACACAACGAATAGGCATTGTTACAATCAAAGGGATAAAAGATGATAAACCTATATTTCGTGATGCTGACACTGTTGAAATGATCTTACGAAAGATTTTACCTGAGAAGTGGTGGATCCCTATTAACGACATTCTAGTGCGATGGGGACAGAATGTGTGCACACCTATAAGTCCTAAATGTAGTCAATGTGTTATTAGTGATATTTGTTTAAGAATTGGTGTTGGTAAATCTCGTTAAGATACAGTTCTGTACTATTGTTATTGTACCATTAATAGTGAAGCTTAGATTGTCGGATTGTTCTAAAAGAACCTGAAACGTATTTTTCAGTATCCTGCCCTCCACGGAAACGATTTGTATCAAATCCTTTACATTTAGCAATTGAATATGAAATGAACTCAACAGGGATAGTATAGATTAGAGGGGATAGCGCAGTTTCCTTAGGTGTTTGTATTTTTAAGAAATAAGGACTAGTATGGATTTGAAAATCAGAGCTTGTTAATACGACTGTTTTTGCATTGATTTTCTCTCGAATTACTGGCTCAATCTCCATTATTCGGTTAAAGGAACAACTATCAGAGGCTATAAAGATAACCAAACTATGTTCTGTGGTTATGAAATAAGCAGTGTGACAGTATTCCTCTATGTCGCAGGTGAATCCATTTAAAGCGAACTCAAACATTTTATAAGCTCCAAACAATCCTGTAGGACTATTTGGACCTGACACTACAAAAATAACTTTATCAATTGAACCACCGAGAGCACTACCAATTTCAAGAAAATGATCCCTTTGTTTTAAAGATTGAGTGACCAACTGAAAAGTCTCTTGTATTTGATTGAGAGTATTCTTGCGTTGTTGGAGAAGATAGGACATCAAAAGGCTTTGGATTGCAAGATTGGCAAGATAAGTTTTAGTTTGTGCAACGTCGTGATGGTACCCCGTGTATTCTTTTGCTCCCTTTGAAGTGTAAGATGAAGTTTCTAAGGATTCTGGAGGAGAAGCATTTATGTAAAGAGTGTGGTCAGATTCTTTTGCAATCTTTCCCTGTGGATTATCAGTGATTCCTATGGTTTGTGCACCATGTTTCTGTGCAAAACGAATTGCCTCTACAACGCGAGGAGTATTTCCAGACACAGAAATACCAATAACAGCAGAGTTTTTCACTTTTTCAGTTTTTACATAATTTACAAATTCAAATGGAGCATAATGTCGCGTATTAAGATCAGGGTGCCATGTTTCACCAAGATATGCACCAAACCAGGCCGCACAGTAACTATCACCTGATCCAGTAAGATAAATTCGCTTAATACTGCCTTTTTGTAAAAAGCTTCCAACATCTTTCACGTTAGGGTCACTTAAATATGAATTTATAATTCTAGGTTGTTCCAACATTTCTGAAAGCATGAAATCAGGTTTGTCATTAGTTCCTATCATGAATGTATTCCTCAGGAGCAAGTAACTGTATCGTTCAAGCCAATATTCACGAATGTGTTATAAAAGAAGAAGGTTATGATTCCTCTAATAAAGACAAAATGGTTCACTTATGTCGACATCATTATAATTCTAGACAAAAGAAATTATTTTCTGGTATTAAAATCTTATAGAAATATAATTATTGATATTTAATTAAAAGATGTAGTCTTCTATATCAATTTCAAGATTATTACTTTTTTTGGATGGTTCTACTATTTCTTTTGCTAATTTTAAGGTTGTTTTTGCCAATTCTGATCCAAAACCTGGCATTTTACTCAATTCAGAATCCGTGAGACTCAATAGCTTGTTTATATCACGAATTCCATGGTCGAGCAAAATACGAGCTCTTTTTCGGCCAATTCCTCGTATTCGGGTTAGACTAATCGCATCACTTTTAATCCCATATTTTACTCTCTCACCTAAAGATTGAGCAGCTTTCATGAAAATGTCGTATCTCTCATTATTTCTTGTTCTTAAATTCGTAATTTCGGTCGTTGCAGATACTAACCAAGTAGCAGTCTCCACTATTCGCTGAATGTCTCCAGAACCAATTTTATATCGCATTATAAGCCGCTCGACTGGCATTTCTTTTATCCAATCCCACAGGCAGAGGACTGTATGAAAGTCACGTAAGCGAAATTCATATTCAATCTCGGACGCTTTAGGTACAGGTTGTACCAATCTTGTTTTAAATCGTTCAAATCTTTTTTCAGTAATTTTCCAGTCACTCTTACGAAAAGATAGATTAACCATATCAGGAGTACCAACAATTAAGTCAATAAGTGCTACTGGATGGATTTTTGATCGAGATTGTTGAACAGCTTTTGTTAGACCTTCTGCAATTGAAGCTGCGGTTTCAGGGTCAAGATAGAGCTGACTTACACGAAGTCCATAGAGAGTTGCTTCAAGAGTCTCATTTGCATCAAGAGGATTAATCATATCCCAAACAATTAAAAGGTCAATAATCTCCCTAATTTTTCCCTCTAAGAATATGGCCTCAAACTGAAAACCGTAAAAAGTCTTTTCAAAAAAA
Organism: Candidatus Hodarchaeota archaeon; assembly: GCA_016839665.1. Next base: position 10,798 of record JAEOTU010000147.1, on the reverse strand, counting down.
TTTTGCAAATCAGAGACAGTTCTGACAACTTTTGATGCAATTAAGCCTAAAACAGATCGACGTAACGCAGGTTTGGATGCTAACTTAGAGTATACTGCTTCTGGATCACGATGAATGTATCGATCCATTAACCAATCTACTGCCCCAGCTTGTTTGGCTAATAATATTGCTTCTCCTTCACTGTCAAATTGAGGCCGGCCTGCTCTCCCAACCATCTGTTTGTACTCTAGTGTCTTAATGGGATGGGAACCTTCTTCGGTCGAGTATCTATAGACACTGGATACTACCACACGTTTGGCAGGAACGTTCACTCCAGCTGCAAGAGTAGGGGTAGCGCTCAGGATCTTAATAAAACCATTTTTAAACGCAGTTTCGACTAATTCTCTCTGACGAGAGTTTAGGCCTGCATGATGAAAGGTTACTCCTCGTTTAATAGTTTCAGCTAGTTTCAGAGAAAGTGGATCGGAAATATTGAGGACAATTTTGGAAGCTAGATCACTTAAATGCTTTAAGTCTCTTGGTTCGATCAATGTTTCAACAATTTTTCCAATTCTTTCTGCTGTTGCAACAGCTGACCTTCTAGAAGGAGTGAAAATTAAGGTTTGCTCTTGAGAGTGAATTGAATCGAGTGCAATATTGACTAATTGATCTTTATGTCTAAATGGAATTTCTCTTGATGAAAAGTCAGAAAAAATAATTTGATCCTCAAAGTATATACCTTCCCTCAGGGGTACGGGTCTCCAGTCACTTTGAACCAATTCCGCGTCTAACCATTCAGCTAGCTCATCTGCATTTCCAATAGTTGCACTAAGAGCTAATATTTGAGACTGAGCATTTTCAATTAATAATCGGGCTAATAAGATCTCTAATGTGGGTCCACGATGTTGATCATTAAGTAAATGACACTCATCAATAATAACAAGGCTTACTTGATCTTTTATCCAACTAGCTTGATGACGTAAAAGTGCATCCATCTTCTCGTTTGTAGAAACAATAATGTCATATCTAGGGAGATAGCTATCAGCTGAATCATAGTCACCAGAAGTAACAGCAACGCGAATACCCAAGGTTTCAAAACGTTTTAAATCTTTAAATTTCTCTGAAGCCAATGCCCGTAATGGACACAGATAAATTGCTTTTCCACCTAGTTCAACCACATGCTTCAATGCTGCTAGTTCCGCTAGTAGTGTTTTACCTGCAGCAGTAGGAATAGAAATAACAAAGTTCTTCCTGCCCAATAAACCTTGGTTTATGGCTTCAGCCTGTGGAGGAAAAAGCTCTTTGATACCGTCATGCTCGATAATTACTCTTTTAATTCGATCATCCAGAGCTAACGATTCAATAAGCATAAATACTGTTCCTTTCCTTATAGACATCTATTTCAGTGCCTATCCACTCAAGGTAGCTTGAATAGAGGCCCCGCGAGGACGGTTGCGCGGGATACCAGCACCCCTATAGGACACTGGCCTTGCTTGTTGCAAGCTAAAGCTATTGTTCTGTTGTTCCAGATACATGCGATAAATGTTTACTGAGGCAATATAGTCACGATCAGCTGTGTAGTAACAACTAGGACATGAGAAGAAACGGCCTAGTTGATCAGATATTTTACTATTAGGATCACCAATTTTCTGACCTTTGGTCCCACAACGGGGACAATACCTGGAGGTCCACTGAGCATTGACTCGGTTAATTTCGATTCCAACTCGCTTGGCTTTGTAGAGTAGCACCTTATATAATGATCCACGTAGCCAATTGGACAGTTTACGAGAGAGACTACGCTTGTTTTTAGGTGGGTTGTAGGAGCGTAAATCTTCTAGCACTAAGGTCTGGCATTGTTCACGTAAAGCGGTTTCTAAGAGATGATTACTTGTAAGATGGAGGATGAGTTCCCGATAGCGATTCAACTTCTGATGAATTCGGTCTAACTCTTGTCTACGCTTTCCCTGACCTGCCCAGTGCTCTGGATAACGATCAAGCTTCTTTTGCAGTCGTGCAATATGATGATGCAGCTGTTCGATTTTATGTAGAAGTTGTTTATCTGGCGACCAGAAGATTGGTTGACTGATCTGTGACCCAGCTTCGCATATGACCGAGGTCGTCAGATGAATCAGCCCAAGATCGGTGGCCAAGACTCGGTGGGGTTTTCCCGCTCCCTTAATATCAATTGGGAATGACCATGCAAACTCAAGAAATGGAAGAATTAAACCCCCTTTTAACTGAATATAGCGTAATGTAGGGAGATGGAGTTTACTCCCCCTTTTATTGACTCGCTCCAGAATTTTACAGGGAATAGGAAGAGTTATGGTGTGCCATTGCCAGTCACTTCTCTTTAATGGCCGTCTCGTTAGAGGGAGTTTCATTTTCACGACTATGTTATCCCGTTGCCAGTCCATTCGCATTGCCTGCCCATCATCAGGACTATAGGGAAAGCCAAATGAGTGAATGACAGGGGTAACCATCTTGGTATATGGATTGTGTTTTAAAACGGTTAAGTCTAAGCCTAATCGGTAATGATATCGTCTGAAAGTTCGTAACACTTGTCGGATCAATGCCCAGCGGTAATATTTCCCCTCAAATTGGATCAGTGATAATGCGACAGTCTTTACTAGGATGTCTAGGTTGCCTTCAACACCAGTTGTTTGGACAATTCGTAAAACGTCCTCATAACAGTCCTTTCTTTTTCCTTGGGAACGTAGAATTCTTCCCACCCATTCAGTAATACACCGTCTAATCCGGGAAGGAAGATAGAGTTGCTGGCCCTCTTTGCTCAACACGACCTGTTGCTCACCAATGACTTTGTAAGCTTTCTTTTTCTTGTCCTGTAATCCCTCTATCCACTCTTCTGTCCACAATTTCTCTAGCAATTGTTGCCCAGCTTCCAGACTGAGTTTTCTTAAGAGATCAAGGCGTTGTCGAAGAACTTCCTTTTGTGGTAGTTTGAGCGGATATGCTTGAGTGATTACAGTCATGGGTGACAAACTTCCAATCCTTTTTCCACCTGACCCTTTACAGAAGGTCTTCCACGCAGTTGCGTACAAAATGATGTGAACTCACTGCACTTTGATGCTTGATAGGGAGCTTTTCTTCCTAAAAAACTAAGTGACTCCCCATTATCCAAATCATAAGGAGTATTTTTTTAATATTTTAATGTGAAAATAATCATAAATCCCTCGTTTTACCTATAATCCCCTGAGAGCGGCCTAATAGTTTATTGATCTGACTAAGGTCGTTTAACATGTCCTTGCTGGGGTTCAAATAGAATCCCACGACGTGTCATTTCATCAATAGCTTTCACGATTTGATTCTTACTAAGACCTTCCTCTACTGCTCTATCAATTATGTCCTTAATCGCAACTGGTTCACCTTCCTCTGCCTCCTCTAACATTAAATCAATTAATGCGTCAATTTGATCCAGTCGTCGTCTTGATTTTGCGCTCATTCCAGATGCATATTTATCAATGTCTAACTTTCCTGTCTCGGTATCTTTTGCCAATTTCTCTAATGTGGCATTCATCAAATTAACAGCACCAGATGCATCATCGTAGGACACTTCAGAACTTAGGCGCATTTTCGCTCTTGCTTCTGATAATCGAACCAGTGATTCTAATTGGCGAGGAGTGATGGCAATTGGATCTACCTGCCCCTCTTCAACACTAGTGCTAGCACCTCGAAGTTCCTTATAGTATTCTAATAAGCGTTCTTCAGCTTCATCGGAGAGGCGAGGACGAATTTCTCGTCTTGCATAAGCTATATACTTTCGTAATAAGTCCTGTTCGATAGGAGGGCTAGTAGAAAGAGTTTGTGATTTATGAAGTTGGAGAATATGGGAAGCTAAGTCATGATCCTCTTTTGCATCAGGTTTGTCTTCCAAAACAAAAATCAAGTCAAATCGGGATAATATCGTTGGAGGTAGGTTTAAATTATCTGCGGTACTTTTGAAAGGATTCCATCTTCCCCTACGAGGATTAGCAGCAGCTAAGATTGATGTTCGGGCATTAAGAGTAGCTACGATCCCTGCTTTGGCTATACTTATCGTGTGCTGCTCCATCGCTTCATGGATGGCTGTACGATCTTCCGCTCGCATTTTGTCGAACTCATCAACCATCGCAATACCTTGATCGGCTAGGACAAGGGCACCCGCTTCAAGTGTAATTTCTCCTGTATCTTGATCTCTAATCACAGCCGCGGTTAATCCAGCCGCGGTTGAGCCCTTCCCAGTTGTATAGAGTGCTCTTGGTGCTAATTTTGCGACAAACTTCAAAATCTGGCTCTTTCCTACTCCTGGATCCCCTATGAGTAATAGATTCGATTCACCACGTAGCTTCATTCCATCAGGTGTTTCTTTGGTAGATCCCCCAAATAACAACGCTGCAATTGCTTCTTTCACGAGATCATGACCATAAATAGAGGGAGCTAGTGAATCTCGTATTTTTTCGATTATATATGGTGATTTAGAGAGGTCAATGATTTTAAGTTCGTCTTCTTCGGAAATTTCAATATCGACATATTCTGCAGTTTCTTTCAATATCGCAATCCCGTGAAAGAACTTTCCATAGGTAGCTAACTGTCCCCGTTTTAGAAGACGCGTCGCTCTTGCCTTTAGAATTCCTACTATCTCCACACGATCGCCAGGTCTGGCTTGATCTACTAGGTCATCAAGAACATGAATGGTTGTACTTTGAGGTAGTTGCCCTGGTGGAAGTTCCTCTGGTTTTTCTTGCAATGTGATCTTTTGCCAATCTATAAAAACACTTTTTTCTATTTGAAGATGAAGGGATCCTTTACGCTGACATTGTTCGTTACGACATTGATAAGGCGGTGTATAAATACCTTCTCGGAAATCTACAATTTGATTATCATCACCACATGAGGCACACTTGAAATGACCCCGTATCAGTAGGGGTATAACGTCTGTAACCCCAATAACAATGCCTTCAAAGCACGTTAGAATGCCAAGATGTTCTGTTTTTAATGAACGCAATACCAGCTTTTCAGCTAGATCACTAATCCGAATATGAACCTGTTTTAAACGTTCCAAATATTCAGGATTTGTTTCAGCGATTTTTGATCTCAGAACATCCTCCCCTGCAGCGATGCTTTCCTCAGGGTTTGATAAAAACTCCTTGGCTAGTTTTGGGTCTTGTACAAGTAAATCATTATATGAGATATAGAGACTACGGGAACCCATTGGCTCCAAATCTCGTATTCTCTCTTGATAACGTAATTGTCCATCGATGTCTGTAAATTCTTCAATAAATGACTCAAAACGACCCTTTAAATCAAATGAATAACCCATTTACAACCCCTCAACCTATTCCTGAATGAATTCAGCCTTCCAACTCTGAATCCAATCGACTATTTTTTCGAATAATACTTGCTCTGCTTTTGTTAGATTCCTTTTTTTCTTCGCAAGAAGTTTTCTACTCTCAGTCATTTTCACAATCTTTGAGACTCTTTCGTGTGTCAATTGATTAAATTTAGTCTTTTGTCTTTTTTGTTCTAATTCACTGTATTGAGAATCTTTCTCTTCTTTTATTAAAATAAGATTTTTTAGTAACATATGGAAATCTGGGGGAAGTTGTTGTAGTTCACCTGCACGAACTTCTCTGCGAACTGCTCCTTCTAAATCTTGTAAATCAATTGCTAAATTCTCACTAAAATCTTCAATTACTGATTTTTTTAGCAATTTTTCCGCAATGAAAAAAGGAACTTCACTCTGACTTCCTTTAGATAAATATGGTATTTTTATATTCTCAAATGAAAAACCAGGGAAATTTTGGAGAAATTTCACTGAGACATTCCCTTCAGTTAATTCAAATCGTACTCGTTCTAGCTCATTTGCCATTTCTAACTGTGTTGATCCAGAGCCTTTATGCAAAATAAACCCTTCTGTAATTCTCTTAAGATCAAGAACCCGCACTATATTAGATTACTTTTTTTCTGTAAAGAAACCTAAATACCCTTTTTTTTAAGGAATGTTGTTGTAACTTAGGGGCTCTATTCTAAACATTATCTTCTTCTTCTCAACAAGAATGTCTCTTTTAACATACATTATAAGACCTTTCGGCCCTATTTAAAAAAAAGAATATCCCCAAGACTAAATATTATTGCATCTCGTGAGTACAAATAAATAAAAAAGATTAAATCTAACTCGAGATCAAGAAAATATCGATTAGAATATTAAAAAGGCTAGTATAAACGTTAAATTATATTTTCTCAACCCATTTCGCCATTTCGTTTGGTGAAATAGTGATCTGAGCCTCATTAGAGGGTTTACTAGGTTTTTTGGAACCGTTTAGAGAGAAAAACTTCAATTCGCTCTATTAAAACTGCTGCAGGTACATCATGAATAGTCAAACGAGCGCGAACACCTTTTCGTCCCTTAACCCCTTTGGTAACCTTTCCTAAAATCCCAATGTTTTCAAGTGTTGAAAGATAATTTCGGAAGGCAGCCTCACCATTTGGCCGTACACCCCATTCTTCACAAATGATCCGATAATTTTTGAATGAATGTTCTATTGTTGTTGCTGTGATTCCCTTATGATGTAATCTTCTTGCAATACTTAGTGCTGTAAACAACTCATGGGTTTTTAGCTCTTCTAGAATGTCTGCGCGCATTTCAGGAAAGACATCATTCTTAGCTCTTCGAATTATTTCTGGCGTAATCTCACTCAACTTTAATTGATCTGCTGCTCGACCTGCTCGATAGAAAATTTCAATTCCATGTCGTAGATTCTTTGTTTGGTCAGATATCTCTGCTACCATTTCAAGAATGTCTTCTGAAAGAGCTGTTGCCTTAAATGCTAATTGTGCACGGTAATCAAGTATTTTTCTAGTTTCTTCCAACTTGTATGGTTGAAATTGAATTACATCAGCAATGCGTTGAGAGACCATTGAGGAAAGTGTGACTTTCCACTCCGTTGGTCTACTGATCATGATTAGTGAAATCCGATGTTCTGCTCCAAATTCTTCAGGTAGATGAATAAACCCACGAATATCCTTCTGGGGTAATACACTTACCTCATCAAGTATCAAACCTAAATAAGCTTGTTCAGAATTCAATCGTCGTATTAGAATGTCCGTTGATTCCTCATCACTAAAACCTCGACTTGCTACTCCGAAACGATCTCGAAGAAAACTACGGAGAATTGATGTTTTCGTACGTGTTGTCCAACAATTCTTGTAATCAGTATATAATTTTATGTGATGACGTTCAGCCATTGTATGGAGATGTTCTATTGTGTATCGTGCTGTTACTGTTTTTCCAACTCCAGCAGGGCCAGTTAGCGCAATGTTGGTCGAGAAACCTTCAATTCCTCTATTTCTGGTTAAAAATAATGGGCGGAAGTTTTGAGTTATTCGTCGAATATTGTCTTCTCTGAATTTAAGGATTTCGGGAATATACGATTGATGGAGAGTTCTTTCTCCTCCTTCTTTGAAGACTGATGATGAAAACAAGGCATCTTGGATTATGTCAACCGACTTTTTGTCATTCATATGAAATTTATGACCTCCTCCAGTTTCCTGGATTTGTGAGTAGGTTCTTCTTCTACCAATGTATCAGATCCTTCTACCATAATCGTTATGGTATAAAGTCTTTCACTACCAAATCTGTCATCACAAATAAATGATTTCTTTATGAAAAAGCCAGTATATCTAAAGATTTGTTAAATTGTAATAGCAATTCGTTATAAGAATATAGTAACATGATTTCTAAATATTACTCCATCGTACTGGTTTGAAAAATTACTTACTTACAAATTTATCCTTTATTTAGCGATCAAAGTTATGAGATGTATTTTATTCAGTTTCCACTCTAAAAAAACAAACGTGTTGATAAGAACAGGACAAAATTCTATTACAATTATTAATTGAATAACTTAAGATTCCTAGAAATGAGGATCTTATTCTAAAAATAGAGTTGTTCAATCTTGGAAGTATTTTTCACAATTTTTCCAATCAAGAATATCCCTTAATACCCTTTTTAGATAATGTATGGATTGGTGGGTAGCCTCTAAAATCTCATCCTCAATAAATGGATAACCACTTAACTGCTTCCAATTAAGTGGTGGATCTGTTAAGTGAGGACTAACCTCGAAATCAAATCTTTCTTTACAACGATCAATCCATTCGGGAGGGGATTCTTTTGGTAACTCTATTCCAGTAATACCAGCTAAAGTTGCCAGCCAAACACGCGCAACTGAATCAGGATTATAACCACCGCCTCCCAGTAATAATAACCTCCCTTGAGCACTACCCTGACGGCTTAATTCAGCTATCCGTTTTCCAAGGTAAGAATACAAATCAGTGGTTAATGCAAGATGCCCTAAAAAATCACGAAAATGTCCATCAGCACCACATTGCCAGATAACAAACTCAGGATCATATTCTTCCCAGATGCACGGAATAATGTTCTCAAAGGTCATTATATACAAATCATTCCACGTTCCAGGAAAAAGTGGAACATTTATTGTATAGCCAAGGCCGTTGTTTAGCCCAATTTCGTCATGATGCCCTGTACCTGGGAATATGTACTCACCAGATTCATGTAAAGATATTCCAAGAACGCTCTTATCCTCATAGAACGCCCCCAAAACACCGTCTCCATGATGAACGTCGGTATCTATATAGAGTATTCTCTCGAATCCATATTGTTGTTGAAGATATTTAATAATAATTACAACATCGTTGTAATAACAGAATCCCGCTGCCCGTTCCGCAAATGCATGGTGCAACCCACCAAGGAGCACAAAAGCTTGTTGGACGTCACCACTTTGAATACGTTTAACTCCTTCCAATGATCCTCCGACTACTAAGCTGGATGAATCATGCATCTCTGGAAACACAGGACAATCACCTGTTCCTAATCCTAACCTTGGACGAGCCCCTCCTCCTGCTTTTGATAATATTTTCATCGCTTGTAGATACTTAGGGGAATGAAATAATAGGATTTCTGAGTCCGACGCAGGTTGGGGTGTGAATAATTGAATTTCTGGCAATTGAAACAATTTCATACTTTTGAGCAACCAATATGGGATGAGTAACCGTTTAGGGTTCATAGGATGTCCTTCTCCCAAATTATATTCAGGATATTGGTCTGACCAAATAACCCCTGTTTTTATCACGGTTCGATTCACCTAAATGGGAACAAATCCCTTCTTACTATTAGTTACTATTAGTAACTATTCCTAATAAACCTATCGAAGTACTTAATATCAGTTCTATTGCGATCACCAACAAATTCCCTCGGGAATCGTTAATCTTTTAAATTAACTTAATGTAAGCTATTATGTATGTGTTTGCAAATTGATTAAAAATCCACGGGGAATAAGAAAATATGTCTAAAAAAAATGCTAAAATTAGTGTCTTAGGACTGGATAGGGCTGGGAAAACAACCATGCTTCAAAGACTGAAAACAGGCCGCTGGATACCAGATACTACTCCCACAATAGGTATGAATGCTGAAACAATCCAGATAGGTGATGTCACATTCTCAGCATGGGATCTTGGAGGACAATTACAATTTAGAAGAGCTCTTTGGGAAATGTATACTAAAAATTCTGCAGGTTTAATCTATGTTGTCGATGTCAGCGACCCTGCAAGATATCCTGAAGCTAGGAGTAATCTTTGGCGTATGCTGAAAATGAACCATTTAAAGGACATTCCTTTGGCCATCTTCGCGAATAAGGTTGATATTCTCGAACAAAGTAAGACGGAACTGAATGAAGAAGATCTAGCAAATTTCATGGGAATCAATAAGAAAATGAGCCGTGTTTTGAACATTTTCAGGACTAGTGCAAAAACTGGTGAAGGAATTCATAAGGGGATTTACTGGCTCGCAGATGCCATACAGGAAGGGAAGCAGGTTTCCATGGATATGTATCAGATAAAATCTCTGTTTGGCCGCCTATCAACAATTCAAGTATGATCAGATAACTTGAAATTAATGGATTTCCAAATTCAGCTCAGATTGTCGTAAAGCTCTTCGAATGATTTCAGTATCTTCCTTGTACAAATGGTCAGTATCTTTCAAAAGCCATTTCTCTGCCTGATCCAAGTAAGACGAGTTTTTTAACAAATTGGCTTTTAAAAGTAGTTTCACTCCTTGAAAAAAGTAACTATTCACAATTGAGGGAGGTAACGTTGATGCTATCTTGGCAATCAAATGAGCAGCTGCAAAAACATCCTCCCCTAAAAATAAGCAAAGGATGGCACAGGAAAAGTTCATTGAGGCATTTTCGACAAAATTTAGTTCCAAGTGCTTTTTTCCTGCTTCTAGATAGGAATTTTTATCAGCGAGGAATCGAGCACTTTCAATCTCATCTGCAGTTATTCTGAGTTGTTTTTCCTCTGGAATGTGCTCCAGAAAAGATCCAAAATCTGAATGACGTAGCTCTTTCAATATATCGGTTGTTACATCATCTTGAATATTAAAAATATCCTCTTCTCTTATTGAGGGTTGTCTTGGAGTTTCTGGAAACGGAGGACGAGATAGAATGTCTTGTGATTTAACTGGGGCAGGGGGAAGATCAGGTGGTGGTGAAATTGAGGAATAACTACTATCTAACAATGAAGGAGGTCGTGGAAGGCCTGTAATGTCAGTTTTATCGTCTTTTCTTCTGGTAGGCTGCCTTGGTGGTCCCATTGAAAGTCTCCGGAAAATATGTTGCCCTGACTTATCTAAGGATTTCTGAAGCAAAGTTGTTTAAAAAACTTTCAATTTTTCCATTGAATAGTAATTTTTCTTCATATTCTAGCAGTTCTTGGTTGTGGTTTCATGGAAATCGAAATGAAGATT
>JAEOTU010000146.1 GCA_016839665.1 Candidatus Hodarchaeota archaeon | reverse complement strand
GGGAATGTTTTCAATTTATCAAGCGATAATTTTAACTCTTCAATCTCAGTTAAGTCCCTACGAGATTCTGGGAAGGATTTCAAGTCCTCCTTATTTAGTGATAATTTTTTACCCTTTTTTGTCAATGGTAATACATCACTTAATGATTTCATTCATTGAATTAACTATGTTGGGTGTATTCATCCGTCCTCATTTGCAAAAATTTAAATGTTTAAGATAATTTAAAACCTCCCGAGTTTTCGGAATAAGTTTTACCCCCCTTAAAGATTCAGCTTCGACTACTTCGATGGCTTTTATACCGCGAAAACGTTTAGTTTCAATTCTGGTATTTTTTTCTGCGTTTATGCAAGTAAACAAGCAGCCTTAAGAAAAGAATGCTTTCACCTGATGGTAGAAATGCTATCCTTTGGGATTTTTTCCCTGTCGTATTCTCTTCATTCTTCCCCAATAAGCTCTCATCTGGGTGAATTTCGATTAGTTTTTCCCATAATATGGACCCTGAACTATCAGTTTTCGCTATCCAGACATCACGGAATGAACCTCTCTCAAGAAGCGTTGATTTTCTATAAATTGCTGCTATGATCCCTCCATCATTGAGCTGACAAATCGAGTATATTTGTCCAGTATATGTTTGATTCCATTCTATTACTCCTGCCTGATTTGTTTTGAACATCCATTCTCCTTGTCCTAGGACATATCCCTGATCTTGAGTGAGAATTTCCGATACTTTCCCTCCTAATATCAGGTCTGTTAGGCTATTTTGCCATCGTACCACCATCCCATAGAAATCTTCCCGATTTATTGGAAACGATTTGTATGTTCTATTCCAGGTAGAGTCCCCGTTCTCATCAATTTTCATTAAGAGAGGGGCATGATAAGTTGTGTGTTGAACAAACTCTCCAGCCCTTCCATGGGTTGTATCAGTACCACAGGAAACGCGATAATTTTACTGAAATTTAATAGCCTTAGGGAGGTAGAGTGGAATAGAAAATATAATAGTACCTATGTCAATATGACCTGGTTTGGGTATCTTGGAGCATATTATAATTATGGATCAATAGGAGAGCTTTGTGCAATTGATGGAATTATTGAGATTCAAGACGGGTATATGATTATAGGGAGAAATGATAGACACACAGGTTATTTCGATGCCAGCGATTATAATTTTAGTGTATTAAGATTTCTCTCGATTGAGATTTCCAATTGTCATAGCTAATTCTTTGGACTTTAAAAGAAATTATTTCTCTTTTATTCTGTATAGAGCAATCAACATGCTTTTATTTGTTCATAACTCAACAGGATCTAAGGCACATCCGATGCAACCCACTAATAGTCTCGTTTCCAATTTTATTTCCAGCTTGGAAACTCATCCTCGTGGTCAAGAGGTCATTTCTATTGTCGAGGAAGTGTTAGCGGACGATTCTGGTACAGTTGATCCTGTAGTTATTGCCTCATTAAAGGAATTATGTAATAACAATCCGTCTTTATTGGTCGACTTTTGGTTTTTACGGGGGTCTATTCTGAAAGAAGAAGGACGGGATCAGGAGGCATTTCATGTGTTTTCTGAGGCTACTCAATGGAATCCTGAGGATCTTGGTACCTGGTTACGGATTTCTGATTATTTCAAAGGTCGGGAGGAGTTACTTCATGCGTCTTTTTTTCTCCATGAAGCACGCAGCTGTCTTGACGCCCCTGCTGCTATTGTTGATGAGTTGCATCAGGTCATGCAACAACTAGAACCTTCCCTGTCCATTCCTCCTGGCTTTAAGACACCCCAAGGAGAGAACAAACCAACCTCTTCTGAACCTGTTGCCCTATCCCTCCCACCAGATGAGTCTTTCCAACTTCCTCCCCAAGCCTCTAACCTCTGGGATCAGGCTTTAGAGTGCTTCCAAGAAGGGGTCAAAGGTGATGATCTTGTTTATCTTCATGCGTATATTCATTACGCTCATTCCACCATCAGGGAGGTATTAGGTCTTGATGGTAACTTTAAAGCTGGCCTTGACCGTAAAGTGTCTCAGTATGGTCTTTTTCAGTTCAAACCCTTTTTCATTCGCCTCAATCGTCTTCGCAATGCTGTTGTTCATGACAACTATCTTCTCACGGTGGAGGAAGCCCGTGAAGTTCATGATCAAATCACTACTTTCTTATCGTTTATGGACCAACAGCAGTTTTAATCCGATAGATGTAAGGGGGGTCTAATGACACTAGAAACTTACCTTCCCGAATCATTTGCACTCCTCTAAAGTCTTTTATACAATGCCAGTCTGGGAAATTTGATTACTCAATCAGTGAGGTCTATCGCTCCAATGGTAGATCATGGAGAAAATTTCAAATCATCAAATCAATCTACATTTAAGGCTGATCTTTTCCTTGCTGGTATCCTCTCTTTGATTCTTACCCTTATTTTTCTTGGTTTTGCTTTTTTTGTAATCTTCATTTTCTTTCAATTTCTTATGATGGCACTGGTACCTAGTCCTTGGGATTATATGGGAGATGATCCTGCGAAAGCGGCTTGGATAGAAACATTGAAAGTGGTTTTTTTCATAGGATTAATAGTTATAATCATTTTGTTAGTTTTAGGACTTCTCATAAGGCGATTTAAACTCTCTTTCGCAAGTTCAGTGTCTTTGATTCTCCCCATTTTTGGCTATTTTAGCTTTTCAATGACTTGGTTGTCTGGATTAAGTGCTTTATTGATGCTTTGGTTACCAATTGCGGAGAGTTATCCTGAGCTCCTTCATCTTGGGGATTTTGTTTTTTTTCCTGTTTATGTGACAATCTACGAGGGTTGGCAATTTCTACTTCCGGTCTTCATTATGATAGTTGGAATCTGGCTATTTTTCATGGGCGTTTTGTCTTGGTTTCAAGGGGAATCCTTAGAAGAGGACTTTGTGAGCCTTTCGATTTATCGCTTTTGTAGGCATCCCCAATATTTAGGTTATTTACTTGCTACTTACGGTGTATTAATTCTATTTGGATTTCGACCTGGATTGGAACGTTGGCTTCCTGTTCCCAGTATTTTTTGGTTACTCTCTGCAATTTGTATCATTGGCGTTGCCATCCGTGAGGAAAATACTCTACTCGCAAAGAATAATCCTGCTTATAGAAAGTGGCGTGATCATACGTCATTCCTGATTCCTCTTCCTAGATTTGTTTCTCGTTTTTTCCTTGTTCCTCTTAAATTGCTGTTAAGAAAAGATTGGCCTGAGACTGACAGTGAAATTGTTGTTACTTTGCTTATTTATTTCATCTTATTCGTGATCTTTTCCATACCTATCGTAATCCTTTTTGTTCCTTATCCGTTTTTATTTTGATAATTGAATAATTTCACCATATTACGTGAATCCTGATGAAGGTCTGACTATTTCATGGCAAATCATGAAGAAAAACTCCACTTCTCGAATCAGGCTGTAAGTAAGACGGATATTCTCCTTATTTTTTTTCTTTCAATGATTTTTACTTGTTTTTTTATTGGTCTTGCTTGGGCTACGATCTTTTTATTCTTCCAGTCTCTGATGAATACCTTTGTACCTGATCCGTGGCCTTCTGAAGAGTCAGTCAAAGTAGATTGGATAGAAACATTGAAGCCCTTGTTTTTGATTCTATTACTCATTCTTCTCATCTTGTTAATTGTAGGGATCGTGATTAAACGCTTTAAGCTCTCTTTCGCGAGTTCTATTCTTCTCCTTCTCCCCATATTTAGTTATTTTAGCATTTCAATGACGTGGTTATCTGGTCTAAGTGCTTTATTGATGCTTTGGTTACCACTTGCAGAAAATTATCCCGAGATCGTATGTTTGGGAGATAGTGTTTTTTTCCCCTTATATGCTTCAATTTATGGCGGATTTTTTTTGTTTGGGTGGTCTGCGTTTTTCCTTCCTCTCCTCATTATGATTGCAGGAGTTTTTTTATTCTTTCTTGGTGTCCTCTCTTGGGTTGTGGGAGAATCTTCAAAACATGAGTTTGTAAGTGTGCTAGTTTATCGGTCTAGTCGTCATCCTCAGTACTTAGGGTATTTACTAGCTACTTATGGTATGATGATTCTCATTGGTTTTCGACCTGGGTTAGAACATTGGCTCCCTGTACCCACCCTCTTCTGGTTGCTTTCGGCCTTGTGTATCGTTGGGGTCGCCATCCATGAGGAAAACTTAATGCTCGCGAAGAATATCCCTGCTTATAGAGAGTGGCGTGCTCATACTTCCTTCCTGTTTCCTTTTCCTGGCGTTGTGTCTCGTTTCTTCCTTCTTCCGCTGCAAGTGCTGTTAAAAAAAGATTGGCCTGAGACTGACCGTGAAATTGTATTTGTTCTGTTCATTTACTTTCTCCTTTTCGTGACTTTTTCGATACCGATTGTGCTTCTTTTTTGTCCGTATCCTCCTCTGTTCTGACACTAGAACTCTTCAAGATATCCCCTCCAAATTCATTTGCACTCCTATAAACCCTTTTATACACAGCCAATCAGATCATCTATCATCTTTGACTGAGGTCGAGTTTTTGTGCAATGGACGAAGAAGACTGGGATTCTAAGTTCTTTAGCTATACTTTTTTTTCTTCTTTTCAGTATCTTGATTCTATCCCTCCCTTCATTTTTCAGCTCTCCACCCTATCAGGCTTATGACTTAGATTTCAAGAAAGCTGAGGTTATCCGGCCTCCAGTTCCCGTTAACCTTGGATATGCCGCTTCGTTCGAGAATCGGGTCTTTATTAATGAATCAACACTTTTTACTTTACATAAATCGCTCATCTCTTGGCAAACCGCTAACGAGTGGTTTTTCTTATCTTTTACTTTCCAGCGTAATCTCCCATACACTTATCTTGAATTTCCTACTGCTAATATCAGTAGTAATCTTGACTATCGTTTCCATGGCCTTTTCTATCATGATAATCTGTTCTATACTATCGGATCCGATTTTTTTGCTAATTTTTCTCTTATTCGTTTTTCTCCCAGTCTTGACTGGCTCGAAGTGAGGCCTCTTCAGATCCCTATTCTATATGAGACTAATTCCTCTTCTATTTGGCATCGAGTGGGTGGTTTGGGGATCTTCAATGATATCTTGTGGGTATTTTTACAGGGTTATCGTGCGGGGTGGGTTGTTACGTATAATGCAACTCTTTACGGTCTTTCTCTTGACACCTTTGAAGTTGTCAAAGAATTTCCTATTGAGCGTCCTTTTCGGTTTCATGGATGTATGGACGAGAATGGTCTTTTTTGGGTCTATTATCGTAACGATATTGTCAATGGAACTCTATTTCGCAGTAAAACCCTGATTGGTTTTAATCTCACGACTCAATGCATTCAAGCAGTCATCCGAGGAGACCTTCATCAATTCATAATCGATCGGACCCCGTACGAGACTTCCCTCGGTACCGCCTATATTTTCTTTGATTATGATAATCTCGTAATTTCTCAGAATAGAGTTATTTTTGATGATACTCCTCTTGTTAATCCTACTGGTGAACTGGGTGAGCATTTGTTTAATGGCTTTTATATCATCCCTTTCTCTTAATAATTTCATAGATATATCGATATAAATGATATCGGAATGATCACAATAGCGAAATCTCGGAAACAATAAATGACTGTCAGGAGGTGGTCACGAGTTTCTACCACCTAGAAATCATCTACTGTTAGCTTGGTAAGTTGATACTTCCTGTTCTCTGGGCAAAAAGCTCTTGGAGAGAATTAATATTCTCAATTGAATGTTTTAGGAGCATTATTTCTCCTGAGGGAACCTCCTCAGTTGTTTCAAGCGAATCGAGAATAGTGATCAAACGAGCTTTGGCCAGAGAAAAATCTACTCTTGTTTCTGGAATAGAGGAGAAGGCTAATATCAATTTCTCTATTACATTCGCATTTAGAACTTTTAAAGCGTTGTACACCGTTTGAATAAAGATCTCATCATTAGATATTTCGTTAGCAATTCTGTTTCTT
>JAEOTU010000388.1 GCA_016839665.1 Candidatus Hodarchaeota archaeon | reverse complement strand
GAAGCTCTTGAGGAAGTTGCTTCCAAGATGATCGAAATTAAAGAAAAATATGGGAATTCTGCAATTCTTTTATTTTTGGGAGGAGGCGACCAAGGAATGATCCACGGTCCAGTGCCGGCAGTTATAATGCTTCTTCAATTTGGTGGATTTACTCGTTTTTGGGGTGGGCCTTCATATGAAGGGGCACTTTTTGCATCCATGGCTACTTATGGGACCATTAAAACCGGGCATGCACGTGAGGATTTCTTAAACTCGAAACTTATTATTATGTGGGGATGGAATCCTGCTAATACAGTATGGGATCCCGGTACAAGTCTAATGTTAGCTAAAGCCCGTGAAAAAGGTATAAAATTTGTTTCTGTCGATCCAATATTTACTGATACTACAGGGATCTTTGCGGACCAATGGATCCCTATACGTCCAGGTACAGATGCCGCTATGTTAATTGCGATGGCACACGTAATTATTACTGAAAATCTTCAAGATCAAGAATTTATTGATAAATATACAGTGGGATTTGAAAAATACAAGGATTATGTGTTAGGGATTGAAGATGGGGTGCCAAAAACCCCTGAATGGGCAGAAGAGATTACCACCGTATCCGCAGAGACTATTAAAAATCTAGCAAGAGAATACGCAACAACAAAACCTGCGGCTCTAGTTGCTGGATGGGGGGCTGCTAGAGCGGCGGTGGGCGAGCAATACTCTCGGGCTGCAAATGTTCTTATTGCTATCACTGGCAATATTGGCATCTCTGGGGGATATGCATCTGGTTTCATGAGAGCTTATTCAAGCAGAGAGATGATGACTCCTGGTAGAAAAAAAAGAGGAACTGGACCTATCACGGAAAAAACAAAACCAAAAAAGCCAAGACCACAGGACAATCCTGTTGATTTTGGAGCTCCTCCGCGTAAGAATAGTCTCTATAAGCTTAGTGGTGGAACTAATCCCGCCAGTACTCGAGTTCATATGAATGATCTTTATGATTTAATTTTAAAAGGTCGAGAGGGAGGGTATCCTGCAGATATAAAGATGGCGTATGTAGCAGCCACTAACCGTTTAAATCAATATGGCAATCTTAATCGCGGTATTGAAGCTTTTAAAACTCTTGATTTTGTTGTAGTACAAGAACAACTCATGACTCCTACTGCTAAATTCGCTGATATCGTATTACCTGTTAATAGTTTTATGGAGCGCAATAATATAGCAGTTCCTTGGTTAGGGTCTCCTTATTATATATATCTTAATAAAGCAATTGATTCTCTTGATGAATCAAAATCTGATGTAGAAATATGTCGTGAACTATCTAAAAAATTGGGAATGAATCCTGGCTTACTTAATTTAAATGAAGACCAACTATTACGGATGATGTCTGCCCAACGTAAAGATATTAAAGATTATGACAAAATGAAAAAAGATGGCTATTGTAAAGTTAAAGTTGACGAACCATTTATAGCCTTTAAAGAACAAATTGAAGATCCTGAGAATCATCCTTTCCCAACATTATCGGGAAAAATTGAGATTTATTGTGAGCATATAGCTGAAATGAATAATCCGAGGATCCCACCAATTCCCAAATATTTAAGTCATGATGAACACTACGATTCTCCTAAAGCTAAAAAATATCCTTTACAACTTCTAACAGTTCATAATAAAAGGCGAACGCATTCATCTTTACCCGATATACCATGGCTGGAAGAAATAGAACCACATACAGTCTGGATTAATTCTCGGGATGCTAAAGAAAGAGGAATCGTGGATGGAGATATGGTTGATGTATACAATGATCGAGGTAGGATACGTATACCGGCAACAGTCACTGAACGTATAATGCCAGGGGTTGTTCGTGTCACTCAAGGTGCATGGTATAATCCTGATAAAGATGGTGTTGATCTTGGTGGATGTGCTAATGTACTAGTTAATGACGGGCACTCACCTGGAGGGGCCATTCCTACAAATAGTGCATTGGTTCAAATAGAGTTGTCACCAAAGACCAAACAGGAGAAATCACTATGAAGCAAATTGGTTTTTATTTTGATCAGACTCGCTGTATTGGATGTTATACGTGTTCTGTAGCTTGTAAAGATTGGCATAATATTGATGCGGGACCAGTTAATTGGAGACAAGTAAAATATATGGAAGAGGGAAAATTTCCTAATCTTTTTATCGCCTATCTATCAACTTCTTGTAATCACTGTGCCGATCCACCATGCCTAAAAGCGTGCCCTCAAGAAGCGATAACTAAAAGAGAATCGGATGGTATAGTTTTGGTAGATCAAGAAAAATGCCTAGGAAATAAAGAATGTGACATGTACTGCCTAAATGCGTGCCCTTGGGACATACCACAGTTTGGAACTGAAGAACATGCGAAGATGCAAAAGTGCAATTTTTGTGTAGAACGATTAGACAAAGGACAACAGACAATCTGTGTCGAAGCATGCCCAATGTATGCTCTCGATGCTGGACCACTAGATGAGTTACGAGAAAAATATGGAAGCGGGGTGGAGGCTGAAGGTTATAAATATTCTGAAAGATTTAAACCTTCTATAATTTTAAAGCCTAAACTTCGGTCTAAACCTTAGTGAAAAAATACTCTATTTTTATTTTTTATTGATTTTCTTTTTGAACAGATAACCTATTAAGAATCCTTAATAAAAAGAAATATTTTTTATCCATACTTATATGTTGAAAAGGTTTTTATAGGAGTTGATTATAATACTTTATTTAGTTGATATTATTACAATCTTAAAAAGAAATCGAATAGAGGCAATCAACAAAATATTTTTGGCGATACTGATATGAGTGAAGAATCTGAAACAGATCTATCTGAATGGGAGCAGGTACCACTAAAGAAAATGCTTTCTTACTCTTTAGGGATAACGATCTCAGGATGGATGGGTGGTGCTCTTGCGATTTTTGTTTTTTATTATTATGAGGTCGAAGTTGGATTACCTGTTGTCTATTTGGGATTTGCATTTATAATCTTTGCCATATGGAACATGATAAACGATCCTCTCTTAGGTTATTTAACTGACAGACCATTTCGATGGACAAGAAAATATGGGATGAGATTTCCCTGGATAATAATTGGAGGTGTTCCGTCAATTATATTCTGGTTTCTCCTCTTTTTATCACCCGATGCTGATCCTGGTAACCCTTGGCCTGTTTTTTTTTATTTGGTAATTATAACATGCCTATTTGACTTATTTTACTCTCTTTATACAACGCATTTGAATGCTAGTTATACTGTTCATTTCCGTACGGATGCAGAACGAAGGAGAGCAAGCGCTATAAATAGTATACTCCCCCAATTTTTAGGTTTATTATTAAATCTCATAGTACCTATAATGTATGTCTACGGGGATAGAAGCACGGTCATTTTAGCTGAATTTATTATTATTTCAATTTTATGTATATTCTTGATTATTCTAATACCTGGTATTCGCGAATCTGAAGAATTAAAGGAACGTTTTTTACGTGGTTATGAGGAGACGGGAAGACAATCGTTCTTCAAGACGATGAGATTAGCCTTTCAGCAAAGAAACTTTGTAGCACTGCTTTTAGTTGTAATGTTATTCAGTACGGCATGGGTTTTACATTTAGCGTCCCATATCTACTATACTAAGGATATCTTAAGAATGCCGTTAACTATTGCTTTATATACATATACTGCTTCCTTTTTAGGATTTGCATTATTTATCCCTTTTTGGGCGAATGTAGCAAAAAAATACGGGCATGAAAAAACAATGAAATTGGGAGCATTGTTGGTTTCACTTGCTCTAACTTCCGGGTTGTGGATAACAACGCTATGGGAAACAATTTTGGTTCAGTTTGTGGGGGGTATTGCTTTCGGGGGTTTCGTAATCATGATCGGCCCCAGTACGGCTGATGTAAATGATGAATTTACTATCACTACAGGTCGGCACCAAGAGGGGACTCTTGCCGGAATAAGAACTTTCTTTTTTAGATTTTCCCTGATCTTTCAAGCGTTAATCATCACAGTCGTGCATATCCTAACAGGATATAATCCCGATCCCCACGCAGTGCAGACTCCTTTAGCTCAGTGGGGAATAAGGATTCATTTGGCACTGATTCCATCTCTCTTAACGTTAGTCGGATTTTTTATTTTGTACCGTTTCTATGATCTTAAAGAAGAGAAAAAACAATCGATTAAAAAGAAATTAAAAGAGATGAGGCTTTAAAAATTACCCATAGAGTAGATCATATAGAGATTTTACCTTAATTTTTTCTTGAAACTCTTTTTCACTAATTTTTTTATCAGAACCTAACAACTGAATATCATTTAAGATAATCGTTCTTGTTTCATTTGGCTCCATAGTGAAAAAATTATCAGAAGCAATAAAATCAAACTCACCAGAAGCAATAAATACAAAGAGAGCAATGTTCTTACTAGTAATAACCAATTTGAATTCATCATTCTGACCTGGAATGAGTTTACATTTAAAGGTTAATTCAGGGTTATATAATTTAAAATACTTTGGTGAATCAAATAATCGAAAGCCATTATATACTACTTGATTCTCATTAGTTTTATCTTTTAGTTTAAAAAACACGATGTTATTCTTCCAATTTATATCATCCTTATTTATTTTACTCACATCAACAGTGCCAACCTTCAGTGAAGAACAAGGGGATATAATTGAATCAAATAATCCATCCTTAAGCAATTTACCTTCAGAATTAAGAATACGCCATTCTAATAGTGAGTAAAATGGTGTAATTTTGTCATTTGTTATCCAAAACTCTATAGATTCTCTATTTTCTTTAACGCTGGGAAAAATTGATTGATAAAATCTCTTAGCATAGTAATGGAGCGCCTTCCATCGACCAAAGTAATCTAATGAAGACCAACTGGCAACGGGCCAACAATCATTTAGTTGCCAATAGAGTGCTCCCATACAATGATAATCATTCCTATTACGGCGCCAATGTTCAACGCCATATTCAATTGCTTCTGCTTGGGTGATTTGGGATATTACAACTTGATTTTCAAATTTTTCAGGGATTAAAAATCTCCGTTCCATATAGTTAAGAATTTTTTTGTTCCCAGCATCGTTTTTTTGGTGGTTTTTCATAATCGGAGAAAAGAAATCATATTGATCTTCAGGACAAAAAGTTCTAATTGTTTTCATAGATGGAAATGACTCAAATCCGAATTCTGACATAAACCGTGAATCAAATGTTCGATATGAAGAAAATTTCTTATTCTGATGCCACACTGCCCAATAATGAGAATCACCTCTATCTGGATTATTGGAATTAATTTTCCCCAATTTATCGCCGACCATACCATTAGAAGGAGAACTTGGCCAATAAGGATGTTGTGGATCATATTTACTTAACAATTCTGGTAGGATTTTTTCAAAAATCTCTACATATCCTCTTTCATATTCTGCAATATCTTTAGGTTCAGTTATTCCACTACCATTTAGTAGTAATCTCCATAACCACTCATTTTCATTGTTTCCACACCATAGTGCTAGACTGGGGTGATGCCGTATTCTTTTAATATTTTGGATAAACTCAGCTTCGAGACGATCAATGAAATCTCTATCGTAAGGATATATTGCACAGGCAAATGGAAAATCTTGCCATACTAATAATCCCAGTTCATCACATATATCATAAAATAAATTATCTTCATAAATACCACCTCCCCATACTCGGATCATATTCATGTTAGCTTCTTTCGCGAAATTTAAATTCATTGAATAGAGTCCAAGTTTTTTACCCCTTAGGATAAAACTATCAATGGGTATCCAATTCGCACCTTTTGCAAATAGTGGAACTCCATTTAAAAGAAAATAAAATGTCTCTTTCCAATCATCTGGATTTCTGATTAACTGAATATCTCTTATTCCTATTTTTAGAGTTTGAGATTCGATTAATTCTTCACTAACTATAGAAACTGTCATTTCATAGAGATTCGGTACACCCAAGTCATGAGTCCACCACAAATAAGGGTTCTTCAAACTAAAATCAATAATCTGGGTAAGGTTTGTTATTGGGTGCTCTTCCACAAATGTATTTCCATCTGGAGCCTTAAGCTCAATTCTAATTCTGTAAGCATTGGTTTTTAACTCCTCTGCTATTGCATCCAATTCAATTTGTACGGATAAATTAACAGATATTATCTTATTCTTAGTTATATCGTCTGGACTTTCAATTTTTAAAGGATCCTTTAAATAATTAAAATGTTGAATTGGATATATGGAATTGATTTTTATCTCATTATACCCTATAATTTTTACAGAGTTAATTGCAATATCTGGCAATTTTGGACCCCAGTCCCATCCAAAAGAATATTGAGCTTTTCGTAAATAGGGCATCCCCGGGAAAGCAGCTGACCCCGTGTTTAGCTTTACTCCATATTTATTAATCTCTTGCTTTGCTGTTAACGTAGAACTCTTTAAAATAACTTTTAATTCATTAGATTCTACTTTTAATTTGTTTTTCACCTCAAAGTCATACACAATAAACATGTTTTCTGTTATCCCAAGGAGCTCGTCATTTAGATATACTTCTGAAATCGTATCGACACCGTGGAAGCGAAGTAATATTCTAGAGTGCTCTAAAAATTGGGGATTTACATCGAAATGAGTTTCATAAATCCAATCCGAATCATACACCCATGAGATTCTATGTTCATTTTCCCCATAAAAAGGATCTTCAATAATACTATTATCGATTAAAGCCTCAAACACTGATCCTGGAACTTGAGAAGTAATATTTATAGATTTTTCATCCTGTTTTAAATTCCATACTCCATTTAATGAGATCTTTTCAACTTTTTTCAAGGTTATTTACTTCCAAAATTCTATAGTATTATGAAAAAGAATTATGTTTTCTACAATTAATTATTTTCATATTGTGAATTAAGTTCGCTAATTAACCTATCAACAATTTGATGATTAACTTCGGCAATATTGTTATCCTCCCATGGATCATCTTTTAGATGATATAGTCTAATCTTGTTGTTTTGCTCTACAATTAGCTTATACTCGCCATCTGTAATCATCTTCCATTCTCCAAAAGCAGAAATTTGATATTTTCTGTGAACTGTAGTTTTTCCCTCAAGCAATGGTCTAAGAGATATCGAATCTTTCGCATCTTCCATTTGCAATCCCGCATAGTCCACTAT
>JAEOTU010000145.1 GCA_016839665.1 Candidatus Hodarchaeota archaeon | reverse complement strand
GGAATCGAAGCAGCAGCACCGATGAAAAATGCAAGCTGAAACTCATTTAAATCAATTCCAACTTCTTGAGACCGATCAAGAAAGAGTTCAACAGACGAAGATATCATTTCACCTGCAAAAAAAATGAAGGCAAATGCTAGAAATAAAATGATCGATAAATGTTTCCAATTGACTGAAAAACCGTCCTCTCCATGTTGCTGCTGCTCCTGAGTCGATTGTGGTTTATTCTTGAGGTTATGCCTTAAAATAAAAAATAAGTAGAAAATGTAAACAATGACAGTAATGACACTCGCTTCATAAGGTAAGTAAGGTACAGCAGATTCAGCAGTTTCAAAAGCTTCGAGAGCAAATAGTACTATTCCTAACACAAAAATGGACCCAACAAAAACAATAGCTACTCTAACAATTGGAACCTCAATTTCTATAACCTCTTCAGGGATAGTTATCGGTCCTTTCCTTTTTATATTACCAATAATAACTAAAATACCAAGCATAAGAATATTAAAACCTGTTGCTATAATAATGAAAGCAATGGCGAATTCAACTTTTCCACTTAAAATTGCAAATGCCCCAATCGCCAATTCAGGAGTATTACTCGCCAAACTTGACAATACACCAGAAACATATGGTGTTAAACCGAGTTTCTTACCAAGAACCTCCATTCCTCCAACAGCTTTTTCGGAAGCAAGAATGGCTATCGCTAATCCGATTACCATAAACAAAATCAATAGAAATGGATCAAGGGCTTTTCTAATAATCAGAAAAA
Organism: Candidatus Hodarchaeota archaeon; assembly: GCA_016839665.1. The sequence goes on along the minus strand of JAEOTU010000145.1, from coordinate 3,101 downwards.
TAGCAATCAAGATTGCAAAAGCTGTGAAAATGATTATATCACGAATTGTAAATTTCATATGATCACCAGTACTGAAATAATGTGATTAAAATGGATTTAGCTTAAGTTTTATTGCTTATATTGACAATCAACGTAGAAATCTTTTTTTTTCAAGATTGTCTATGTAAGATCGGTTATGAAATATATCACTTATGATAAATCAACGAAAAATCTCTTCGATAGAGCAATACAAAACGTTTAGCAGATTTTAGGGTTTGTTATAGCCTGATATTCTAAATTAAGAGGTTTCAAGTTTTTAGGCATACTGATTTCTTGTAACATTTGTTTAAATTATGAATTTAGCGTATACCTTTTCATAAAGCCTATTACATATTGAACTTTTAATACAATTGCCAAGATAGGTGAGGTTAAAGGCTTAAAACTCTCAGTACTTGGAACATACAAGATTCTTATTGTTAAAATCCATCATCGTGTTTGTGGTCAAAATAGAACCGTAGAAAGTGTAATATATGAAAGGGCGATGTAACGGTGTTTTTTAGTAGAGAGACCAGCCAGAGATAAAGCTGCTTTATTTCATGTTTTCGGAAGTATAAATGCAATGGCATTTTTTTATTAGCGAATGAATGGTTTACACACACGACATCAGTCATATTTTCAATTTAGTAGGTAAAACCTTTTAAACTGATGAAAGAGTGAGTGACCTAGACTTTCTACATAACTAATAATGTAGAAATGCTCAAAAGGTAGTTAATCCCCCCTTTTACGGGAAAACTGCTAGAATTTGTAGAATAAACGTAGAAAAGGTGAAAAGAACATGGGTATTTTTGCAAAAGCACGAATTGAAGCTATTATGAAATCAGCGGGCGCTGAGCGTATATCCGCGAAAGCAATCGAACGTATGGATGAGTTATGTGCGGAATTTGGTCAAAAATCGTCTAAGACCGCCATAAACCTCGCCAACACAGCTGGACGTAAGACAGTGCAAGCTGATGACATTAAGTTAGCTGTATCGAAGCTTGGCGTTCCAAAACACTCTCCTACAGGCCCCAAAGCACGCGCATTTGCTAAGGCTAGGGTTGAAAGAGTGATTCGTGAATCTGGTGCCTCTCGTGTCTCTGCTGATGCAGTGGACTATTTGAACAAACAATTAGAAGCGTACTGCTACACTTTAGCAAAATCGGCTATTGATATTGCTCGGCACGCTAAACGTAAGACGCTGAAAGATACAGACATAATGCCATAAGGTTAGACAACGTAATAGCGAAAAGTCTTCAATCAACTAAGGATATTCCTTCCTTCTTTTTTTTCTTTTTTTTATACACTAAGTTTAGAATTCATCTTCAGTTATTATGGACATTCTTTATAAGTGCTAGAACCAATTTAAAGATCAATCCAATGAAAAGAATCTGTTCTTTTTTAATCCATGGTTCGTTAAATGAGTCAAATTTGGTTAAAATCCAAAAAATTAGGCCAATATTATACTCCTGACTGGATCGTTGACTTTATCATTGATCAAACGCTTGGTCACATTCTGAAAAATCAATCAGAGATTCGTTGCTCATCTTTAACGATACTCGATCCAGCATGTGGAAAAGGGATTTTTCTTGTTAAAGCTCTAAATGTATTGCTTTCTTATAATAAATCCCTAAATGAAACGAGTGGGAGTTTAGAGAAAGTTCGGAAGAAAATCATTGCATATCAATTGTATGGTATCGATATCGACAACGAAGCAATTACTGCGACTCAATCAAACCTTTCCTGTCTCTTTTTCGATACAAATCTAAAAGTTATAGACGCTCTTATACCTTCACTAAATTTTGATAGCAATTACGATGTTTCAAGATTAATGGAATTGAGAGGAGAATATAAAGAATTTTTTATCAAAGGAGACAACCAATCAACACATCAAGATAAGAAATTAGAACTCCTTAAGATAGAAAGCCAAATTGAAAACGAAATACAAAGGGAAATAGAAAGGCGATTCCAGATATCATCATCTTATCGAATAATGCCTTGGGAAACTATTTTTCCAGAGACAAAAGGGAAATTTGATATTATTGTGGGAAATCCACCTTGGGGAGTACCGTTTTCTTCAGATTTTTTAAGATTCTATGATGTCGGAACTCAACAAGCTGACTCCTGGAGCCTATTTCTTGAAAAAAGCCTTAAAGCTTTAAAAAAAGGTGGACGCTTAGGTTTTGTAGTACCAAATACCCTCCTGACAAATGAGAACTATATGTCTGTACGAAAATTAATTCTAGAAACTTGTCACATTATTAGAATAATCAATTTGGGGGAAAGGATTTTTCATAAGGTTATCCAACCATGTATGATTATCATTCTGGAAAATAGTGAAATTAGTTCAGATCACCAAATAAACATTATACGCCACATTTCACCAGAAATGAAAGACTTTCTCGAAAAGGGACATGGAACTCTCTCTTCTCTTCCTTCTATTACTTGTTCACAAGATCGTTTCATTAATAATCCTGATTATCATTATGATATCTATTCTGTTGGTTTTGAAGAGTTGAAAGAAATAATTGAAAAGGATCTTTATCATACTCAGATCCAAGTGAAACCACTAAAAGATTTGGTTGAGAATGCAAGGGGAGTTGAACTTAATAAGAACGGTAAGGTTGTTAAATGTCCGTCCTGTGGATTATGGTCTTCTCCACCTAGCAATACTAATAAAAATGGTGTAAAAGTCAAGCTGTGTGAAAATCCTGAATGTCACAACGAAATAATTGAACATAACGAAACGGATTTCATTGTGTGTGATACCCCCCATCAACCTGGGCAGGATCAACCTTTTCTAGCAGGTTATCAAATCCAGAGGTATTATCTCTGTAATCATCGATACATTGATCCAACACGAAACGGAATCAATTACAAGGATCCTGCTCTTTATCAAGGACCAAAGCTATTACTTAGAAAGACAGGTAGAGGTATTAAAACTGCGATAGATTACGATAATCGATGGGTAAATCAAGTTGTCTATCTCTTTAAGTTGAATCAAAATGTACCTGTTACCTTAGAATATATCATGGGGATTTTAAATTCCAAATTGATGAACAAATATTATTATATGGAATATGCAG
>JAEOTU010000017.1 GCA_016839665.1 Candidatus Hodarchaeota archaeon | reverse complement strand
TGTTGCACCATCCTAATGAAATTGCCCAATCAGAAGCACGAACAAGTAAGAGATTTGTCAACTATTGGATCCATGCCAATCACCTTATAGTGAATGGTGTGAAAATGAGTAAGTCCTTAGGAAATTACATTCTTATCAAAGATATTTTGCAACAATATGAACCAATGAGTATCCGTTTCTTCTTAATTAACAGCCACTATCGAAAGAAGCTTGATTTCAACGAGGAAGCATTTATCCAATCTGGAATCTTGTTAAAGCGAGTTAAAGATACTTTAAGACTCATTGACCAAACTCCAGGAGGAAATGAAAAGGATTTACTGGAGGCTATTTCCACTGTTGAAAAAGAATTCATTGAAGGAATGGACGACGATTTCAACACAGTAGCAGCAGTTCAGAGCGTTATGCGGTTTGTACGAAGAATTAATTCATCAATGGATAATCAAAAAAGTATTTTATTAGGAGCTAAACAAAAAATTGTCGAATTACTGGATATTTTAGGCATAGAGGTGAAAACATCAGATAAAAATGTCAGAGAGAAGGATGAGTTGCTGAAATCTTTAATTGATCTGCTTTTAGCTATCAGAAAGGATTTACGTAATGAAGAAATGTATCTTTTAGCTGATAAAATACGATCTAGTCTTTCTGAACTCGGAATTGTGTTAGAGGATAAAAGAGAGAGGACAGTATGGAAGTCTGAAAATTCTTAATTTCACAAAATTTCTCCTCGTGTTTGTTTATATTTTCCGATATATCACTTTGAAATTTATTATACATTTACCTATCCCAATCAAACAAGACATTTGGAGTAGAATGAATTGAACGAGGATGAAAAATTAGTAAATTTATTTCAGAAGGAGTTTGAAGCTCTTATGGAAATGTCCCCATTAGCTGCTACAATGATGGGATTCAAACACGAAAAGTATGATCATTTAATGCCTAAAGGATCAAGTGAGGCAAATGAAGAAAATATTATTTATATGCTAAATGCTAAAAGAGATTTAATGAGTGCAATTGATTACGAGTTGCTCTCAGAGGAAGGGAAATTAGATTATGATTTGATAAATTATTTTACTGATTTGAGACTCTTTAACGCAAACGAACTCGCTACATGGAGGAGTGGCTTTGGTAGCATATTCTTTGGTGCTGCTGGGGGACCAATAGGAACCATCGGAGTAGCATTATATCCTCTTTATACAAGAGATTATGCTCCTTTGGAAACTCGTGTAAAAGCGATAATCAATAGGTTAAAGGCAACACCACGATTTTTAGAAGAAACAAAATCAAATTGGCAATTTCCTGTAAGATTATGGACAGAGATGGCTATTGAGGAAGGACTAAGAACAACTGGTTTTCTATTTCTAATACAAAACACTCTGGAACCAAACTTGAAACCTACACAATACCAAGAATTAGTAGAAGCAGTCGAAGTTGCAAATGAGGCAATAGAAAAGTACGTTGACTGGATTAAAAATGAAATCTTACCAAAAGCTTTTCATAACTGGGCAATAGGCTCAAATAAATTTTCACGATTGATTGCTATCCGAAAACTTGGAAAAAACCCAGAAGAAATTCTAAAAATCGGAGAAAAGGCATTAAAAGACACTAAAAAGAATTTGGAAGAATTAGGGCTCGAAATCTATCCTGATAAAACAATACAGGAAATTAGAGAGTTGTTAAAAAATGACCATCCTCCAACTTTCGAGATGGTTCTTGAGCATGTAAGAGAACTTACTCAAGATGCTCGTGAATTTATCCTTAAGAAAGATTTAATGGATCTCCCGAAGGGAGAAAAACTGCAGGTTCTTCCAACTCCATCGTTTCTTGTTCCAGTAATACCCTTCGCGGCGTATATCCAACCAGAAATATTTTCTAAACATCAGGTTGGCCAATACATAGTCACTCCAATTGAAGGGCGAGAAGAGATGTTACAAGAACATTCATATGCTTCATGTAAAAATACTGCAGTTCATGAGGGCTACCCAGGTCACCACTTACAACTTACTTCAGCAAATTTACAGCCAAATCTTATTCGAACCATAATTGACGGAGATGAAACAGTTGAGGGTTGGGCCCACTACTGTGAACAATTAATGGCCGAAGAGGGTTTCCTAGGAAAAAAAGAAGTGTTTCTACAACTAGTGGACCAACTTTGGAGAGCAGTCCGAATAATTGTCGATATTAAGATACATACTGGTCAAATGACCTTCGACGAAGCAAAAGATTTTATGATTGAACAGATTGGAATGGATGAACAAGCAGTAATTGCAGAACTGAAGAGATACACATTAACCCCTGGATACCAATTGAGCTATCTACTTGGTAAATTTATGATACTTGAGCTTCGAGATTATGTTAAGGAAAAAATGGAAGGAAAATATTCTGATCAGTTTTTTCATAACACAATTCTATCTGGTGGGGGATTGCCGATACAGTATTTGAGAAAATTGTTCGACCTTCGTATTAACGAACATGAAAGTGATTAATTTATATGGTCTAAAATCCATATTGATGGGTTGAAAGAATTTGTCATTCTCCAAAAATGATGTCATGAGTGTCGCTGAAACTATAGCAAGTTCAAAATATCTTGTTGCATTCACAGGAGCAGGAATCTCAACAGAATCAGGCCTTCCTGATTATAGGGGGCCAGAAGGAGTATGGACACTCCGAGAAAAAGGTTTGAAACCTAAACTCCCTAGAAAGCCCATTTCGCAGATTGAACCTAATCCTAGTCATTATGCGTTTGTCGAACTCTATAAAATAGGCTTGCTTAGGTTTCTAATCTCGCAAAATGTTGACAATCTTCATCTGAAATCAGGAATGCCTCCAGAAATGCTAGCTGAACTCCATGGAAATTCTAGTCTAATGAAATGTATGAGTTGTGACACACGCTTTGGAAAACAGGAAATCAATTGGGAAGATCATATTCATGGAAATGGGTACCGTACTGAAAAACCAAGGCCAAATCAGCCAAACTGTCCTCATTGCCAAAGTAGAGTAATTTCCTCTGTTATAAACTTCAATGACCCAATGCCAGAAAAAGAAATGCAAGAAGCCGAGAAGCAATCCAGAAGGTGCGATGTTATGCTTGCAGTTGGCTCAACTTTGAGCGTAGTACCTGCCGCAAATTTTCCCGTGATAGCCAAAAGTGAAGGAGCCTCCCTCATTATAGTTAATATGGGAAAAACTGAATTAGACAGTATGGCAGATATTCGAATTAGTGCTAAATCTGGTGAATTCTTACCTTTAATTGTAAGTCATATCAAATCTACATTATAGGATTTAATCACTATCTACTATAGGTCATCAGGTAGATGGATGGCGAATTGACATTCATCGTCACCCTTAAGGACTGATTTCAGGATATTAATACGAACAGGTTTACCGAGGATACCTTCCCATTGTTGTCGGTACCAACCTGCTCCACAGTTACAGAAAGAGATAGGAATATCTTCCTCTAAATGATTTCGTATCAGAGGACAAAAACAATACGCTTTTCTTTTTTCAGCTTCACTTTTTGCTTTCTCATATCCTTGAGGATCGCGTGGTGCCTTAGATGAATAAATGATGTCCCCTTTTCTGACGGGTCGTTTCGGCCAAGCGGGATCCTTGTCCATAAACTCTATAACAGCGTCGATAGCTTTGAGAGGATCATTAGTTTGGCCCTGTGTACTTTCGTAGACAGCTTTAGCATTATTAATGGGTTCTTTAGAAAAAACATGAGCACAACTTGAAATAATATCATACTTTTGTTTATCATCTGCGAGGTTTTCAAGTCTCTCCAGAGCACTTTTAACCCATTGGAATCGCTCATCGACAGATGATTCGATCGTAAGCCCATCACTACCCTGCATTACTTCTAGTTTTGCCTCATCACCTAGAACACGTTCCAAATTATCGCTGAATAGTTCATTCCAATCATGTATGATAAAATGGTACTCAATCTTCTTTCCTTCTGGATTGTTTGAGTCCAGATAAATTTCCCTTGAAAATTCATCAGATATAATCCCATGTTCCGTCGCATAACTATATAGCTTACCAACGCTCTCTCTGAGTTTTTCTACTGAACCTTGATGTACAATGGATAGAACCTCCATTTCAGGTAGAGTTCTAGTCTTAATTTCGTTTGTTTGAACAGCTTGAGTCACTGGAAAACCTGATTCGACATCAAATCCCTCTTTAACACTAGTTATATAGTGAAAAATGCTAAATGCTGGACCCGAGATAATCTCCTTGGGTATATCTTGGTTTAATCTCTCAAAGGTTGCATGAAATTCTTCCCTTTTTTTCGGATTGAAACGGATACCGGCGATAAGCGTATCCTCGTGCTTCTTATACTCAATTCCTAGTTCTTTCAATGACATCATTTTCGCATCTCTTTCAAAAAATTACTTCTTATTGCATAATTAAGATATTTCTATGCTTTGAAAATCAATTCAAAGTCATAACTATGTTTTAGTCAGACAATCGTCTCTTATGACAATTTTTTTCGCTTTTAAAAGTTGTTATAGAGGCAATATTTAGTAAAATAGAAAAAAAAAGGTTATTACATCATCATCTCTATTTTTTGAACCCAAGAATGAGATTTCACTTGATTAATGTGTTCATTAATCCGTTGGTTGTTTTTCAATGAATTATATACCTCTTCAATTGTTTTGAAGTTTTCTTTTTCAAGAATCTTTAGCGTAGGTTTATTTTGATTTCTCAATCCTTTGCTTATGTGTTCTTCATAATGGAGTTCAATCCATTGATCGTATTGTATAGGTTTGAGTGCTTTTGGTATAATTTCCAAAAGAAAAGGATTATTATCTGGATATAATCCATCTTCACAAAATTTTTCCTTGAAATAGAGCTCAAACACTAATGAATCACAGATTTGATTCTGAATAAATTCTCTTATGTGTTGAAATTTATCGGAAATATTCACATTCCTTGATAAAAAGCATAGATAATCCGAAAGTATCGCAAATTTTGGATGATTCTCTAATTCAATATGGACTGGAAAATACCCCAATGGCTCTCCGAATAGTTCGAGTTGTTTTCCCTTGCGTTTTCCCATCCAATATAACCAAAAATAAGCCAATTTCGAGTTTAGAATCAGTAAAAGTCTTTTAAGTTTCTCCCTGTTGTTGTCTTCATTTAGAATATAGTAAACATCTTGACCAGCATGCCAGTTAAAGGAATTATAAGCGAAAGTATTACGTAAACTCCGTTGGGGGGTAACAATCTTTGGGGAAGTGAAGATTTCTTGTGTTCGAGGCCTATTAACATAAGGAGGATTATCTAATGAATTCTCCAAAATTTCTCTAAACTTGTCCAAGTGTATTTTAATGTTTGGTAACTTTTCAATATCGATAGTATTTCTATTCAAGTAAAGAATATTTTTGGTTGTTGGAATAGTTGTGTGATACCGTGAGATATCAGAATTCTTGTAGAATGGCCTAATATGCTCTTGTTCCCTCTCTGTGAACGTTTCCATTACTTCAAAATCTTGAATATTGTCTTTATCAAGAATAAAAACTCCTACCCCATTTAAATGATCCATCAATCGATACTTCTTTGCTTGTTTCCTTGTAATATTGTTTAGTCCTGTTACAATGCCTTCTTTGACATAAAAACCGCTTAATTTTAGCAGTTGTGAATTATTAGTAATCTCTTCTATACCAGTTCGTATATTCTTTGGTAGAAAATGAATATAGGGATCCCAATTTTTTATTACTAGTTGCTTTTGATCTGAAGTATAATGTAGCTGGTCTTCGATTCTTTGGAATAGATCTGTTCCTAGGGGATATGTCTGATTAAAGAGAACACAATCGATTATTCTATTTGGTTTTTTCACTTTTCTAAATGTGATTATATTAGTATGAATCCCTTGGGCATTACTGAAGACCCTGTTTTCTCCAAAGTTAATATATTGCTCAATACAAATATCTTCTAGTAATCTATTACGCAATTTTGCCGCTCCTGTTGCAGTTACCCAATAATTCGAACTAATAATGGAGGAATAGGCTCCAGGAATAATCAAATCAATACTTCGATGTAAAAAAAGATACCAAAGATCCATCTTCCCTTCATAATACTCTCTTAATGCTGTAGCATAAATCCTGAAAAGTTCTTTATTCCCACTTTCACCCAAATAAGGTGGATTAGCAATAATGACATCAAAACCTCCTTTCTCTAGAAACACATTTGGAAACTCATTAATCCAATGGAATATCTTGAGTGTATTCAGTCGATTCAAGTCGATGTTAAATTGAAGAGAAAACAGTTCATTCAATTTATCTTTGAAAATACCTGTAACTCTTAACAGAAGGTCACGCAATAGTTTTCTAAAATGAGGATCAAGGGAAACCAACAAAATTTGGAGGAGCCTTTGGTTTATTCTCGAAACATTCTGGAGATCCTTTTGAGTGATCTCTTTCTTTGCAAAAATTAAGGCAATCTCTCCCACATCCTCTGTAAAGGATTCCTCAATATGTAAAGCGTTTGCAGCTTGTTGTAGATATTTATTCAATTCGGAATTTGTTTCGGTTAATTTTGAATAAGAGGGAGGTTCAAAATCCGATAAGTATGATTCAAGACTTAGCTGTTTTGCTGTTTTGGCTTTTTCTAATTTTATGTATCCTAAAAGTGAATTTCCTTGTTTTAGATTGAAATGTACATCTGAAAGACTTATGAGATTCTTTCTATCAATATCAAAATATTGTGTAAGAAGCAAAAATAACCGTGTTTGCGTAATCCTTAAGACATTTTGATTAATGTCAACGCCATAGACATTCTTTGAAAGAATTAAAAAGAAAAGTACATATAATTTAAACAGCTTCTCATCAGAGATCTCTAGAAGATTAATAGGTTTAGAATTTCCTTTTGTATCTATTGTAATTATTTCCATCCCTTTTTTAACACCAATTTCTTTTGCTGTCCTCCAAACTTTTGTGTGAATCTCTAAAAGAACGTTAATGGAGCTTTCTAAGAAATGACCAGTACCTACAGCAGGATCTAAGATGGAAATTCCTTCTAATTGATTAAATAGATATTTGATCACCTTTTTGTTTGAGACTTCGATCGATGAATCGATTGATTTGAACCTAAAATCAAATTTTTCATTGATTCTTTCAATAAGACAACGTTCAATGGTTGTTTTGCACGTATAAGATGAAATCTCTTCAGGCGTATAATAAGCTCCCGAGCTCTTCTTTTCCATCAGATTAATAAACTTTTCATAGATGGCACCAAAAATAAATTCATTGATGTTCTTTTCCCTACTTTCAAAGAGATTAAAAAGGGGTACATCACCACTTACTCTATTGGGAGGTGTTTTTATCAATAATTTAGTCTTTTCCTCTTCATAAAAACATCCTTTAGGGATTGAGACTTCTTTTGGTAAACTAATGTCTGGAAAAAATATTACTGGTCCAGGGACAATAATCCTTCCAACAATCTCGTCTTCAAAATAATCCTCATTTTTATTGATATTCAGATTTTTAAGAAAATACTGAAGAAATTCGAAATAACTGTTAACTTTAAATGAACAATTTGTCTGAAATTCTCTAAATTTTGTTATAAAATAAGATTTATCCTTGTTAAAGAAGTTTCGTGATTGAAGAATCCATAATACTAACAACTGTAACATAAGATTATCGGTAAATTCCGTTCTTTTCTCCTCATTATCAAGACCAGTTATACTCCTGAGAAAATATGCTCTTGCTTTTCTATAGAGAGAATAAAAATCTTCGATTTCTGATTTCAATCATTTAAACATCCATAGAGGAGAATATTTGAAAGAAATTTTCTTGGTTAATAATAAATCGCTTTCAATCGATTATATCTGCACAATGAGGAGAACATCACTACTATTTTTTGTAGTGTAATCAAATCTTAGATATTCAGTTAAAAGTAGCAGAATAATCAATGAGGGCGTTAATCCCTATATAAAAACGTGTTCTAAAAAGAAATAGGGGGGTAATTAGGCACCCTAAAAAGAAACCCAATGATTCAAAGACTTAATCACTTGAAAAGAGCTGCCATCCGAGATACTTCAGCATGGATGTTTAAAGGAGGAATCTGCGTATCTCCAGGTGTCCAGGTCAAAAAATAATATCCATTAGGGGCACGAGCAATTACAATAATTCCTGCTCCCCCAACATTTCGTGCGACGAAATAGCCAGTTTCCCATTCATTCATCATCGCAGAGAAACGGGTTCCTGCGATTGTAAGTCCTGGTTCTTTATTTTGCCAAGCGTTTAATGTAGCTGCGCCATCCACTTGCCAGTCAGGTTGATTGGTCCAATAAGTTCCTCCATTTGCATCTAGAATCGTAACAATCGAAATATAGCCATTTTGAATTAGTGAGTTCATAGTATCCTGATAACTCATTTAAAAACCTCAAATAATCCTTACATAGTTGTATGAAATACAAACGATGTAATAATGACCTTTGATATATATGTTTGCATAATAATGATTAACAATGTCTTTCTTGTGTATTGATAAATCTGGATAGTCAAGCGAGAAATAAGTTGAAAAACATATAATATTAATTTAGAAAATATAAAAGAGGATTAACAAGAAGAGATAATAAAATAGACAACGAATCCTGAATTATTACAAGGAGATGCTTAATGTATGACAGACATTGAAAAATGTCAGCTGGTCTGGAAGGGGAAATCCGAAACGAACGGAAGGTTAAAACTTACCAAAAATTTTCATTCATTAGAAGTCATTCAATCAATAAATACACCAAATTCTAATGAAGCTTGGAGAAATAGACTTATACAAGGGGATAATAAGCTTGTCATGGCATCCCTCCTTAATGAACTCTCAGGAAAAATCATAGCTATTTATATCGACCCACCCTTTGCTTCAGGAACAACTTATAAGACTAGCATTCGTACAGATAGAATCAAAGAGGGAACCTTAATTAATTCCTCGAACAGAGAAAAGAATATATTTAGGGATTCTTGGGGAGTAAGAGGTTTAGATGTATATTTGACTTTTATGTATGAACGATTGGTTTTGATGCGAGATCTTTTAGCTCAAAATGGTTCGATTTATATCCATCTAGATTGGCATGCAGGGCACTACATTAAGGTGATGATGGATGAGATTTTCGGTCAAGAAAATTTTAGAGCTGAAATTATTTGGCAACGAACCCCAGGACATCACTTATCTAATACAATGGATGTGATGACAGATATTATTCTTTGGTATAGCAAAACATCTGATTATATCTACAACCAACAATATCAGATTTTATCAAGAAAGGAGAAAGAAAAGAAATTTCCTTTAGTAGAAAAAGAAACTGGACGACGATTCACTCATGAGAAACTCGAACAGAGTTCAAATGCTTATAGCATTGGGGAAAAGAGAATAATAAATGGGAGAGAGGTCACAACAAATGTAGGGTGGCGTTGGACACAAGAAACGTTTGATAAAAGATTAGCAAAAAATCCTCATCTTATCTTTTGGACTAGTAAGGGAAGACCGCGATATAAACGTTACGCAGATGAGTATTTAGGAAGGAAAATTGGTAACTTATGGGTAGATATTCCGTCTTTGGGATCTAATGATAAAGAACGCCTAGGCTATCCCACGCAAAAACCTGAAGCATTACTGGAAAGAATTGTAAGAATGTCTTCCAAAGAGAATGATATTGTTGCAGATTTTTTTTGTGGATCTG
>JAEOTU010000144.1 GCA_016839665.1 Candidatus Hodarchaeota archaeon | reverse complement strand
TTACCCCTGAATTTCATACAGCAGAAGAAGCCCAGGATTATTTTACCGAGTTTCTCTCTTATATTAAATCAATATTAAATAAAACTTGGATCAAGAAAATTCTTAGGACTGGTTATGAACTTTATATCGAAACACCTGTCACACAAGTTTGGCAGAATGAAATGGAGGATCTATCGCGCGAATTAGTCGGTTTCTATCAAAATCTAGTGATTACACTCAATAAAGACTCTTCAGAAATAAATGAGTTAATATTTGAAAGCCTAAGAGAAGCATTAATTGGATTATATTATGTAGATGAGTCCTTGAGAGACAAAGAAGTTGTTAAGATTTATTTAACATTGCCAGAAAAACCAACCATTGTTGATCGAGAATCGGCAGAGAAATATTTGGACGGAGCATTCCAACACTCTAAGATAATCATCAATACAATACTTAAACGGGAAGTTGAAGAGGAAGTAGAAAGGAAAACCTTCGACGAAGAAATTGGAGAACGAATTTCGCTAGATAATACTGTCATTGACTGGTTTATTAGAGCCAGTCAATACTATAATGCAATTATCACTGAACCAATAAGTTTAGAGAAAACTCCTGATCCAAATGATGTCCTTTTAAAAACAATTTACGGTGGAGTGATATTTCTAACAGAGGAATCAATGAAATCCCTTCTTTTAGATCAAGATGAGAAAGTAAGAAAAGCAACCTTTCTAAGAGAATTAATTCAATTTAAAGTAATAAAGGATACTTTTTCTGAGCTAAAGTTTGATTATAATGTTCAATCAATCATCAGATTCGTATTAGGACAAATTGAGTTATGGAATAGAGTATTTAGTCTTAGAGGTATTCTAACAAACCTTGAGGCTGACAATAGAATCAGAAGAGCGACCAAGCTTAAAAACACATTAAATGAAGAACATACTCTTATTGAAGAGCCAGGAATAAGAGGATTGATTGCCAGAGAATTAATACAAGATTGGATAAAAATATGGGGAAATTCAGCAATAAATTTGTCAGAATCCTATTTAAACGATGTTTTACCCAGTGTCGATGAGAAGGAACGAGAAGAATTAGAACAAAAAGTCTTTGAGAAAACATTCAATGCCACTGGGAGAAACGATATAAGAAATTTCATGGTTCCTTTGATAATTGGCAACTTAAAGCAACCAATGGGATTTGAATCCAGTGCTCTTGCGTCAGAGTTTATGGAATATTCTCATGATGTATTTCCTGAAGCGGTTAGCTGTGATTCCCAACTTGCAATGATTTTCCTTTGTAACAACTGGCTAGGTGTTATACAAGAAATAATGCCTTATAGAAGAGAGGTAACTGGAGCATTGGATTTTATTATTTATCAGGGAAATAAAGTCGAAAGCTGTCGCCAAATACTTGGAGCGCCTCAAGAATTTAATATCAGTGATGTTGTTAAGAAAGCAACAGGATTAAGTTTATCAGGTTTAACTCTCCAAACAGTAGTTTTTCAACTCGGAGAAAAAGAAATTTTCTCAGCTGCCTCCTATACTGAGAATCCGTTTGAGGGTTCAGTTGTTACTGGCTTAACTCTTGAGTTAATTTCTAAGGAGAATATTCCTCTTGAGATTATACATCCGCTTACCCAAAATGCATCCGAGACTATAGCAGGTCTTATGGAGAGAAAACCAGCAAATGCTACGAATCCAGATTCTCTTTTCAAAGCAGTTGTTCAGCAATTATTGGAAGAAGCACGGTTAGTTCTCTTAAAAGATTCAGGTACCCTAAAAGAGAGATTATCATCTGAAATTGTTCCTGAAGAATCACTTCAGACCAGAAATATATCAAGAACAAACCTCAAAATTACTACTGCATACAAATTGCAGCTTAAGCATGTTGAGAGAGGCACAATTCTACCAGAAATTGTAGAATTTTATGGGGAAAATCTTGATCATTTTAATCTGTTTGTCCAATTGATAATTCCATTTTTTGAACCTGGACAAATCATTAAAGAACGTTTGATGACAAATTACCAACTTATGAATTACTTAGGATTATCAAGGGAGGAAAATCTCCAGGTATTCCCCTCATTAGTTGTATTTGACGATAATGAGACTTACAAAGTTGTTTTTGGAACATTCACTCCTCCAAATATTCTTTATATAATCATTGCCGAAGAGAATCTTGAATCGAAGATGGGGTTAAGAACAATTGAATACCTCTTGAAAACAAGGGAGTTTGAGGAATTTGTAAAGGATTCTGGATTGTTATCCTTACCAGAGCTGAATAGAAGCATTCCCCTCAATACAATCCGAGTTTTAAGAGAAAAAGAAGGAGCTTTTGGAATTGATTTTGAGTTAATCAAGAATATATCTTTAGGAGCTATTTAAATGACAACAGATTCCGCTACGGGTTTTCAACCCGATCAAATTGCATTGGATGATATGAAAGAAGCCACAGTTAAAATGGTGTTTATTGGAGATGGGATGAGCGGAAAAACACAGATTCTAAAAACTATTGGAATTTTGCTAGTAAAATATCTTCAAAAGATCTATTCTGGGTCGTATGGAGAAAAGCTATCAGACGATATTAGCTTGGAAGGAGCCGATGCTCTATTAAGTGGGAAATCCTCTGGGATAACAAATTCATTCAAAAATTGGGCGGAAAAACATGGAGGCTTTTTTTTATTATATGGAAGAACGAAGTGGGATTTGACAGCAGTTAGCCTTGACACAGAAACAATAGGATTGGAAGATTTTCTTTTTGTCTTTCCTTACGTATGGAATAATCAAACATATAAAATCAGACTCATTGGGAGCGATGTGGGAGGCCAGAACATCTTTGACCACTTCAGAGCCGTATTAGGAAAAATTGCTGGTCCTGATGATAACATGATTGTGCTTTTTGACAAATCCAGAGCTTTATCCTGTTATAACAGTATGCAACAGATCAAGAGCGTGGTGGGAGAAATGACGTCCGATAGAAAATGGCGCCAAGAAACAAAGTTTCCTAGGATAATTTGTTGTGGTAATAAGACAGATCTGGAGCAACACATTCAGGTTCAACGATGGTGTGATAGTGTACTCCAATCACTTCTGGGAAAAATCATTGAGATCCAAAATTTTGGGAAAGGAAGCTATGACCTACCATCTTTAGTAGGTGAAACCAAAAGAGAAAGAACGATAAGATTAAAACTAGAAGACAATAAAATTACTTTTCCTGATTTCGAAGCTTTAGTCTACTGTTCGATCAAAGAGTCTGACGTAGAATACGGACGGATGATGAGTGAGGTTAATACCAAAGCCATTGCTCGTGAAATTTCGGCCCAATTAGTGTATAATCGAAGTACAACTGAAATAGGAAAGGATCCTGCTCAGTTAGAACAAATGTGGAAGAATTTCAGCAATCTTTTGTTCCAACGGAGGCCTCTTGCCATGCAATATTCGGGAGGAATTGAGTTTTTCCAGCATGAGGGAGCAGGTGACTCTTTTGGTAGAGTTCGTGACAAATGGGGTGATTTTGGTATCAGTCTACCAATTTCTGAAACAGAATTAAATTCTGCAATAAAGAATACTGCAAGTGCGAGTGAAATTCTTTCTGAAATGGGAGATTTTTTTCATACAAATGCCTTAGTAGGGGATGGAGTTCTAGAAATGATTGATTCAGTAATCCAAAAATCATTAATAAAAATCGGAGATCCAGATTATCAAAAGAAGAGAACAGTTATTAAAAGAAAGATTAGAAAATTCTAAAAAAATTCTGGGATTTATGAATCTAGAAACAAAGGCAAATCAAACTTAAAGATACCCTGGAAGTTCTTCCCAGAAAAGGATCATACCGATAGAGAAATCTTAATTAGCTCTTCTGAATCTTCCCCTATATAGAACTATTGGAGTCTACCTTAGAAATGCCTGCACCTATCCTGATCGGAACATCTGGGTTTGGTTACTCAGACTGGCAGGCTCGACAGAAAAAAACTCGAATGCCTTTTTATCCCCACAACTTGGACACGCATCAACGATTATCTTATTATTCTGAAATTTTTCCAACAGTAGAAATCAACACGACTTTCTATCACATGCCTAGAGCAACAGTTGTGAACAAATGGGAACAATACGTTCCAAATGATTTTGTTTTTTCATACAAGATTCCCCGTCATATTACTCATATGAAAAAACTTGATTTTAATCAAGGATACTGGGAAGAACTTCGACCATTTCTGGATACCATACAGAGTGGGTTACGTAAAAAAATCGGTCCAGCGCTCCTTCAATTACCACCTAAGTTCTCGGATAAATTCTTTCGGCAGCTTGAAGTGTTTCTGAAATACTGGCCCACTGACTTGAAACTCGCAGTAGAATTTCGTGATATGAGCTGGGTTGAGCATAAGAGGCTAAACCAAACAATTGAATTATTAACGAGTTATAATGCGGCATTTTGCGTTGTAGATGAGCCTTTACTGCCACCAATTACTCCCATCACCGCTGACTTTGCCTATATCCGCTTTCATGGACATGGATTAAAACCATGGTATTATTATCACTATTCCCTTGAGGAACTCAAACCTTGGGCAAATAAAATTCAAAAAATGAGTGAAGATAAAAATTTGAAGGAAATCTTTACTTATTTTAATAATCACCCTGCAGGGCATGCTCCTGCTAACGCTAGACAATTAGCAATCCTTCTTGGGAATCCCTTAACAGAATCAATTGATATGATGACTGTTCGGAAAAGAGCAGGCGATCCTCCTCAGCATTCCTTAGATAGTTTTATGGATGTTTCGAGGGTTGATACAAATGATTATGTTCGTTTCTGTCAGAACTGTGGTGATATGGTTTTAACAGATGATAATTTTTGTGAGAATTGTGGACATGTTCTAGAAGAGGATGCTTGATTCATCAATTCATTGAAGAGCTTTAAATAATTGAAAGGAGACATAAACAAAAGGTTTTTTATCAAAATAATTAAAAGAGAAAAGTGAGGGATATTTCTCACTTATCTATTAACAGACATGATTTAGATAATTTTTTAGCTTTACATTAAGCTTTTTGGAATAAATTCTCTCAGGTTTGTTTTCTTAAGGAAAAGAGAGATCCTCTCCCAAGGCGAACCCTAATAAGGATGGGTATAACTCCTGTCTTTAGAAATATGCGATGAATGCGCAGAACAAGGAGAAAAGATTTACCGGTGTAGCAAATGCTCTGCGCCTCTCTGCAGGCATAGAATTCGTACTCACGTCTGTTCATCTCCGAATCTTGGATTACGAGGCAAACAAAGTCCTAGAAGAGAAGGAGCGGATATTTCTGAGGTCGCTTGGAGGACATTTCTAAAGAAAAACGGACCATATGAAGTACGAATCAAAGAAGATCTTTCTTTTATTGTAGAATTCCCTTGGTTTCCCTTTACAAAGATTAATGCTTGGATCCCAGCTCGTCGTCCACATTACAAGGCAGAAAGAGAACGACCAATTAATGTAGAAGAACTTTTTTTGTATTTGGAAAAAGAATCTGACTCAGTGCAATATGATAGGAAATTTTTCTATTTTCCATGGGCTCACGAACAGGTCAATATCTGGCAGCGAAACTGGAAGAAACACAATGGGTACTGGGAACAAAATAGAACACATAGGGTTACAAAATTTAAATTACAATTTCCTCAATTCGCAAATGAAGACCTCGAGATTCTGAAAAAATCTGGATGTACAGTTAAGTACGAAAATGGAGCTGAAGAAAAACTCGCTGAAATAACAAGAACAGCTAGTAACGAGTTTTCTATCACTGTAAAAACTGTGGATGATCGCTTACACATTTACTGGAATAATGAATTTAATCGGTGGTTTCACTCATTACTTAATGTATTTGCCCGTTTTATGGCAATCCGATCCGAAGATGATCCTGAAGCAGATTATATTCCATGTATTACCCAAATAGGACGTCAAGAACTAGAAGTTGAATATTGGGCAGCATTTAGAGCCAACTATTTTTGGTCGGTTGTCCAGCAAACACTAGAGAAATCACATGGACCCCCCATGTTTGATCTTAAGTATGAACCGTTTCAACCTTCTTCTAGAAAATATGATTTTGATATACAACCAAATTACACTCTCCGATCCTATCAACAAACGGCTATGGATAAATGGAAAGAAAATCACTATTTTGGATCGATTCAGTTGCCTACAGGTGCAGGAAAAACTCTCATTGGAATTGATGCAATAAGACATGTCCATGAAAGAACATTAATCTTGGTACCAAATCTAGCACTTGTAGATCAATGGGTCGATCTAACTTCCAAATTCCTTTCACTCCCTGCGGAAAGAATCGGGATATTTAACGGGCAGAAGAAAGCATTTCGTGACTATCCAGTTGTGATTTCAACATATCAGCTTTTAAGTCAATATTTACAAGACTTGCACGCTTTTGAAGACAAGGATAATCCTTCAAAACCTCTTCGTGAAAAGACCTTAGTTGAAGACACAATTGGATTCTTTACCCATAAATTTGGACTTCTGGTTGCAGATGAATCGCATCATATTCAAGCTGATACTTTTCGACAAATCGCAGTAGACCTTGAAATTCCACGTCGGCTAGCATTGTCCGCTACCATTGAAAAAAGTGTTCATAGTAGTCTGGTTATTGCTACCATGGGTCCAATAATCCACCAGATATCATATGGATTGCTTGCAAGAGAAGGATTTATTGCTCCCATTTACTTCAGACGAATTCATATCCCCCTTACTGCTGATGAGAAAGGTATTTTGAACCAAAAGGGCAAGAAAGCATACGGAAAGGTTTCACGGGAGGCAACTAATAAATTATTAGCAATTCGCAAGTTACTAGAAACACCACTCACTTCCCAAACGCTAATTTTTACCAGTCGTATTAAACATGCCTTGAAAATCCATTCTTATTTGTACGACAATGGAATAGAAACAACTGTCCTAACTGGAGACACAGTGCTGAATGATCGAGAACTTAATCATATTTTAGATCAATTCAGGGAAAGGAAAATTCACACACTAGTACTAGTTAAAATGCTTAATGAGGGATTTGATGCTCCTGCAGATACTATTATTGTTGTTTCTGGAACTAGGAACAGAAGAGAACAAATTCAACGATTTGGTCGGGCCACACGACCAGGCAAAGTAGCCAAATTATTCGAACTCATAATTGATCCTCTTGAATTAGATTATGAATTTGAAGTTGCTCAAGCTCGTGATATCTCAGATGTAATTGAACCACATGTACAGGATCTTCTTTTACCGCCTAACATTAAGGGAGAGATTGAAAAGGTAGTAGATGATATTAAAGTTAGTTTTTATGAGAATGAAACTTGATCACCAGAGAGTTTTACTCATCCTACGAGTATTGTGAATCCACCATGATTTCGGAATTGGGGCTTTTTGCTCTAGTAAACAGAAATAGTAAAAGAGTCACTATCACAATACTAAGAGCTGTGAAGTAGAAGACCCCAAGTAACCCAGCAAACTCCCAAATAGGCCCTAGTACAATAGTGGATGTGGTTCGTCCTAAAGAAGTGTAAAAGCCCAATGCACCAAGAGCGGTTCCTCTCTGAGCGAAAGGTGCCCTTCTAGAGGTTTCATTATTCTCAGATATGTACGCAGTAATTATGGTACCATTCAGAATGATGAATAGTAAAACTAAAACCAAATAGTCCTGTACGATTGTAAATAGAACCAGTGTTACACAGAGAAGAATTATTGTAACGGTAATCATAGATGAAAAGCGAATCCTATCGGTCAACTTTCCGAGACGCGGTTTGAACCATATAATGATTAAAGTTGCCCAAAGGCCAAATTCGCTTATGTCACCTCGACTATATCCTTTTTGAACAATTAGCACTGGTAAAAATGTCGTTGCCATGAATTCTGTAAAAGCCAGGATAAGCTGGAAGGCATAAACTTGTGTTAATCCGCTTCTTCTAGTTAAATTTTTGATAGATTTAATCATTGAAGTGAACGAACTAGTTATCGCCCCCAGAATGCTCGTAACCTGCTTACGGTCTCTCTTTTCTAATCCCTCAGGTAAAAGCAGGATACTTACTAGTCCAGACAGTAATCCAATTCCTGCTACTATCCCAAATAAGTCCTGAAGCTCCCACGATAATTCGTCTAAAAGAATTGCTGCAATCAATGAACTAAATATGGCACCAATATCACCCATTTGGAAGATTCTGCCATTAGATTCACCAAAATCATCTGGTGTGAAGTCACTTACATATGCAAACAATGCTGGCCAGAAAGCACTCATTCCAAATGCTATAAATATTGTTGAGATTAAGACAAAATGCCAACTGTTTGCAAAGAACATTAGAATTAAGGCCAGTGTATAGGAGAAATGTCCCATTAAGAGTAATGGTTTTCTACCGATAATTTGAGATAATTCACCTAAGGGTACGCGAAAAAATAGTTGCAATAAGTTTCTTAGAGCGATTACTATTGTTATTATTAGAATGGCTGTCAAGAGATCCTCCTGTAAATAAATGACAACATAATTATTGAAAATGATAAGTTGAAAATTGGCAAGAAGTGTTGCCAATCCTGCAATCCATATTGCCTTATTCAGATTCTTTGGTGATGCCATTTATTGGGAGCCCACTATAATTTCTATGTTACTGTAATTAGAAAACTCTCCCTCTTTCAAATGTTCTAATCACTATCGCCCACGATAATCAAACTTTCGAATCTCCATTGGGTCTGCCTTAGTACTTAATACTTCTAACTCTTGCTCTGTTGGTGGATCTGTTGTTGGAATAGAGACAGGTATGTCTATGGGAAAACCAGTATTAGCTTGAACTTCTTCGATATTAGTAAATTCATGGATTGAACGAACACGCATTCTTCCATCATCAGATTGAAAATCAAGCACTGCTAAATCAGTCACTATCGTTGATATTCCTTGGTACTGATCTAAACCAATTTCTTTTCGCCATTGAGGAGATGCACCCCTTGCTGTGATAAAATCTACTTCTTCAACAAAAGTTCGAGGATCGTGCCTAGGGATATATGCAAGAACACGATGGCAAGCGTTCACGATGTCTCCAATGGCTGCTCCACCAGGTAACCTGACTTTAGGATTCTCTAAATCTTCACCAATGATGCTATTGTTCACATTTCCATATTGATCTATTTGACCTGGACGAATAATCCCAAAATCCAATGTAAATGTTGGACCTCCCCAATAGTTATACATTGATATCAATTTAGAGAATCCACGAGCCTTAGGAATAGATTGTTTAAATAAATCAACATCAGTCATAATAGAAAATAAGTCAACATCCAGATCGGGACTAATCCAATATCCACCATACATAAAGTCTAAGTTTGGCGCGTGTGTCATTCTTGCCAGTTGTATAGCTACCACAGCCAATGGAACGGCTATACCAGTGTAACACGATTCGTTATCCTTAATTTCTCTCGCTAGCGAAACAGTAATTTGGTCGATTACTTCATTACTCATTTTTCTACCTCCTTTTTAAACACGTTTTCCTCCAGATAACTCTGGAACCCATCTGGACTTCGTGATATCCCAGAATAAGTCATTAGATGCCCCATATCTGACGCATAAAAGGGCGGAAAACCTGATGGCCAAGCACCATTTGGAGCTTCTGCAATATAGTCAACGTTTAGGTAAGAAAACATCACTTGGTCAGTAATTTCCCGTCCCTCTTCCTCACTAATCATTTTCTCAACAGTCACTAATAATTGTCTAGAACAGAGAGCTGGCAGCGTCGAAAATTCATCTAATATGTGATACTTTGGATAATATACATTCCCATTAGGATCAGCTGCGTACGCATGAATAACCGCAACATCAGGAAAAATTGAAGGAACTTGAATATGTTTTTTGCCATTATATATAATTTCCTTAAAATCTGGCCGTATTTTTAGAAAATCAGATCCTAAAATAGTTCTAATAGCGACATATGGGATCCCCATTGCTCCCCCTTGAAAGGCTCGAATCATTGAGAGTTCACTCCACTCATGATAAATAAGAGTTTTTTCTTTCTCTATAGCACGACGAAAATTATTAGCCATCCCAATCATAGGAAGACCAACATAACAAGAATGGAGTTCCGAGATCGCTCCAACACCTACTAATAAGTCAATATCGAGATCACCAATCAAAGTAGTAACATTAAGGCCTGTGATCTCGTGTCTAATAATTTCTCGAATTGTTTCCATTGGCTTCAAGAGCATTGCAGCTCCTCCTATGGCCAACTTCGTCTTAGGTGTTATAATTTCAGGAACAATATCGCTAATATTACCTATTTCAGTCATAACAACCACATGTGAAATTTTAATTGCTAAAATTCCTTTATTATATCCAAAAGAAATTCTTGTGAAATAAGAAGAATCAATTATACATTATTCTTTACTTTCTCGGTTTAATCTATCCCCAAAAAAGTTAAATTCAAAACCTTCGTATGATTAGAAAATCAACAAGAAAAAGTAGAATTAGATGATATTCTGAAGATTACAATTAAATGGTTTTAGTTCTATCAAAATGAATATGCAAGAAGGAATTAATATGGTAAAAGTTGCTCATAGTGAAGAAACTACTGTAAAAGCGAATAATATTGAAATTGTGTACGATACTTTTGGAGACTCCTCCGCATCACCCCTGTTACTTATCATGGGTTTAAGTTCTCAAATGATCTTTTGGGATGAAGCTTTCTGCCAAGAATTAGCTACAAGGGGGTATTGGGTAATTCGTTTTGATAATCGTGATGTTGGCCTTTCAACAAAGTTTGATGAAGCAGGTGTCCCTGATCTAATGCAGTTAATGATGAAAGTTCAACAAGGAGAGGCGATAGAGGCGCCCTACACATTGCTAGATATGGCTGCTGATGCAATAGGATTACTTGATGCTTTGGAGATCGATACCGCTCATATTGTTGGTGCATCAATGGGGGGTATGATCGCTCAAACCATTGCTATTAATTATCCAGAGCGAATCCGAACTTTGACGTCAATTATGTCCTCAACCAATCATCCAGATTTACCACAACCAGAGCCAGACGCTTTAGCAGTATTAATAACCCAACCCCCTTCCGATCGAGAAGAATATATTGAATATTCAGTAAAAACTTGGGCTTTGTTAAATGGGCCACAATTTCCATTAGATGAAAAACTCATCCGAGAACGTTCTGCACGGGCTTATGATAGATGCTACAATCCAGCTGGATCTGGAAGGCAGTTAGCAGCTATTCTTGCTTCAGGTACCAGAAGAGAAAAACTCCAAGGGGTGAAAGCACCATCTCTTATCATTCATGGAGATACTGATCCGCTTGTTCCTCTTGATGGTGGCAAAGATACAGCTAAATCCATTCCTGGAGCAGAAATGTTGATAATCGAGGGAATGGGTCATAGTATTCCAGCCGAAGTAGCACCAAAAATTATAGATGCTATAACACGCCATGCAGTCTAACCAAAATATTCTAAGATTCAAGCTGTAATTTGGGGAATAAGCTAAAATTAGGTAAATTGTTTTTCCAATTCTAAAAAACGTTCCTGCAAATGGACGATAAATGCTTCAAGTTCTTTCTCGACAATGTTCATCCATTCGATCAAGAGATCGAGAACTTGAAGAGCTTGTTTTCCTTTTTGCTTTGTTTTAGACTCCTTAGAGAGTGACGCTCCCCAATGTTCACGGATTCGGATAAGATCATCTGCTTTTTCCTGTAAAGCATCTGCACTACTATCATATGTATGAATCAATAACTCCCGAAATGATGTTGGTTCAACTTGATATTTCCATTCACGGCTTCCAGGTTCACGTCTTCGGGTAATAAGATTCCAATTTTCAAGTTCTTTCAAATTTCTACTGATAGTTGAGGGGTTAACCTTGAATTTCTCGACAAGATCTTTTTGCAGTAGAGGTTTCTTAGTGGAAGATAACACACATAAGGCATAAATACGTCCTAATAAGGGCGATCCGCCTCTGGTGTACATAAAATCTTCGAAGAAATTCGAGATTTCCTCCTCTAACTTCAAAATATCTTGAGAATTTTTTTCTTTTGATGGTTCTGACATTGGAATTCAACCTGACTGTAGGTTTGGAATTGAATATGCTTCAAAAATATTTCGTACCCATCCTTCAGGTAATAAATTATGGTTACTAATAAAATGCGATGATTAACCTTCCACCAGTTTTTGTGGCACTGATAAGACTTCCGAGCATTCAGTTTATCTTGTTTTTCGGGTAGAGGTTATTTCATTTAGTTACTCATCAAATCATGAAAATCTCATATAAGTACTTTTGATCTCCTGAAAGAAGAAAACTAAAATAGTATAAAATGTCAGGATAATAAAAAGCGGTATTTTGGTGCTTTAATGGGAAAAAGGGTTACTCAATTCAGAAAATCACCTTTCTTTCTTATAGTAGGTATAGTTTTAATTCTTATTCTTGGATTAGTAGGTCAATCGCTTCGGATGATAATAATTGAATTATTTGAGAGTGATTCTTCAGAATCACCAATAGATAACTCGTCTTCATCACCCCCGAGCTCCTCTACTTTAATAAATAGCACTGATCTCCCCTTTGAAGAACGTTGGTATTTTGATGCGGCTCTCAATAAAGAGAATTACACACTTGAAGATAACTTAACGATCACTGTAAATTTAACCTGCATTAGAACTCATATAATGTATGATTACTATATTTCATCGTCTGTCAACCTTTTTAATTTACTAAGAATCAAAAATAGCTCAAATAAGACAGTTTGGCAACCCTCATTTTATCGATCTTCAGGACTTACATATCCAAATTATACTATTCAGAAAGGGATTAAGCTTGGAGGAACTTGGACCTTTTCGTTTGACAAAACTTTATTACCACCTGGATATGATGATTCCTGGATTCCTGCTCTACCACTGGGAAACTATGCTTTCTGGGTTCCGACCCCTTCAAATATCATTACATCTGCTGAACAAGTTCCTACCAAAGTGATTTTTTTTTTGATGATAGAAGAGTAATGTTTAGATCAGAATCCTTTATCAGGAGAAGAATGACTAATCTGGGAGAGAGTGAGAGAACTATAACTCGGGTATCAATGGCACAGTCCGCGCATATATAGACGCTTGATAATAATAATTCACTTTTTTAATCGCTTCTAAAGGAATACCAGTATCTTTGAATACTTCTTCAACTGAAAGACCAGCTTCTAATCTTATCAAAACACGATCAACCTCTCCATAAGGGATATTAAAAAAATATTTATAGCTTGACGGTGTTTGAGAGACTTTGGATACGAAAAATTCTTCAAGTCCAAGATGGTTTGCTAATTGAATGACTTGGGTTCGATAGAGGCAAGCGAGGGGTAAAAAATCAGCTGCATGATATGTTCCGAATTTTGTGAATAAACCAAGCAACCACTCAGTTTTGTTTGCAGAACCAATAAAGGATCTATTCTCACTTTCAGCCAAGAGGTAAGCTAAGAGAACTCTTAAGCGTATTTGGCTTTTATGATGAGCAATGGATTTGTGGATGAATTTTTCTCTTTGTGTCAATGGTTTTTTTGTTGGAGGTGCAAACGTTTTCTTTTCAATCTCGCTTCTAGCCATATCACGTAATAAAAGGTAGCTAAGATTGTAATTTAGAGCTTGAACTGCTTCGGTCATCCCAAATTTAGGCTCATATTTTTCAGAAAATATTTCGCTAATTTCTCTGAGAATTCCCTTTTTATTGGCGAAAACAATATTCTCAACAGGTAAATCTAAGTATTGATTAATTGTAGCAAGATCCATCTCTTCACGTGGTTGTTTGTTAAGAAATCTACCTCTTGTAACTAAAACTTTAACATTCTGTTTTCCTACGGTTTCTATAGCAAGATGAACATTTGTGATTGACTCAATACAATGTCTATATAGAATGAGAAGGCCATCTATGTCTCGTTTCTCCAAAGTAGAACGGATAAAGTCTACAATTTTATGTTTAACAGCCGCTGGATCAATATTTAGTTTATCGTCTAATGTCATTCTTCTTTCGCCACAATTAAACACGAGTCAATGATTCCTTAAAAATTATTTATTGATTATTTATACTGAAGGTAACCAAGTCTCAAACATAAATCCTTAAAATTGACTGGGAAATGTAAGATTCCTTAATCCCAAAAAAAAGGAGATGTTTAAACTATGCCAGTGTGTCCATATTGTAAAAATGAACTACAAACTAAATTGTCTGCAAGATTTATTGATGAAGTTGATCCGAAAATTGTTGAATGTTTCCAAGCAAACATTGCTAGAACACAACAAATAGGACAAAAGATGGGAGGAATATTTGGTAGACTTAGCCAAACTGCTGCAAGCATGGCACGACACATACCTCAGCATATACAAACTCTAATAGATTATCCTCCGATGGTTGGTATCATTACATGTGTTACATGTGACACATTATTGAGTATTGATACCCAGGCATTTAAAAGCGACTAAAGGTAAAAAAACATCAGAGTCTATTAATTACTATTCTATCTCGAATCCAGCAACTATCTCAGGAGGTAACTTTCTCAGATATTCAACAATAGATACCAGCCCAAACTCCTGAACCTGTTTTTGAGTCTGAAGAGCCTGCATCAAACTGTTCTGATAGTATTGGGTTTCTTTATTATTCAGTTGGAATTAGACGTTCTCATGAAGTTCCTTTTGATCCTTTCATCGGCATTTGTATGCATCAGCATCTTAATGCTTATTATAAGAGAAGAGAATACTCTACGATTCTTGTTTGGAATGAAAATGAAGAAAAACAAAAGCATTAGAAGATGGATTAAGAGGGGAAAAGCTAAAACATAAACGTGTCCGAGTAAGCCTTCGTACTACGAAGTTCATTCTACTAGATACAGGGTGAATGACTATTTTGTCTTCAAAAAGAAATTTCGGAAGGATTATTGAATTAGAAGAAATAATTTTCACAAATAGACCAATGAACCAGCTTAAGGGGATTGATGATAACAACAACCAGAAATGTTCATAAAAGGGAAATTTCAATACAATTTTGGTATGGTGCATTCTTGACTGTATATACTAAAGTAGATCTTATACTGCAAAAATTAATTGTTACCTGACAATAGTAAAAAGAGAGAAAAAAAGGGAGAATTT
>JAEOTU010000143.1 GCA_016839665.1 Candidatus Hodarchaeota archaeon | reverse complement strand
TTTTCCTTGTTCCAAGACAATTATTTTATCTGCTGATCGAACAGTGCTTAAACGATGAGCGATTATGATAGCAGTCCGATTTTCGATGATATGATGCATGCTTTGTTGTATCACTAGTTCAGTATGAGCATCAACGGATGACGTTGCCTCATCCAGTAAAAGAATCCGTGGATTTGAAAGAATCGCCCTCGTAAAACAAAGTAATTGACGTTCACCCATAGATAATCGCGCTCCTCGCTCTCCTACTTGGGAGTCTAATCCTTTACTCATCACAAAGTCAAAAGCACCAATTCTTAGAAGTACTTGTTCGATCTCTTCGTCAGAAGCATCAGGTTTTCCATAGAGAAGGTTTTGACGGATAGTTCCTGAAAAAAGAAAAGAATCTTGAGGAATTATTGAAATCCACTGACGATAATTATTCAACTCGATATCACGAATATCAATTCCATCAAGTAGGATTTCTCCATCCTGAAAATCATAAAAACGGCAAAGAAGGTTGGTTATAGTAGTCTTTCCCGCACCTGTATGTCCTACTAAAGCAATCGCTGAATTAGGCGGGATATTCAGTTGGAAGTTTGAAATGACAGGGTTGGATTTATCGTCATAAGCAAACGTTAAATCTCTAAATTCGATAGCACCTTCAACGTGTTTTAATTTTCTGTGATCTCGGGGAATGACACTTGGTCTTCTGTCTAAAATATCAAATATTCTTTCAGTTGCAGCCATAGAGCTTAATAAATTGTTATAAAAGTTAGATAAAGTCATTATTGGTTGGGAAATTCTCCCCAAATACGAAAGGAAGGCAACTAACACACCTACAGTCATTGTTTCAGTTCCAATAGAAACTCCACCAATAGTTAAGACTAAAGCCGTACCAAGAGCGAGAATCATATCCATGACTGGAAACATCACTGCAAACAAGATCAATGCTTTGATCCGTGCGTGATAATTCTCTAGATTAAGAATGTCAAATTCGTTCGTCATAAAATCTTCTGCCGCAAAAGCTTTTGAAACTTCAATCCCTGAAATAGCTTCTTGATAATATCCAGTCACTTTCGCTAGAGTACGCCTTGTTTTTTGCCAAGCAGATCGTGCTCTAATTCTGAAGTAGACAGTGAAAACTGCTAAAATCGGGAAAATAATCAAAATAGCTAAAGTCAATCGCAAGTCTAAATAGACAAGGATGAAAAACAACATACTCAGGAACATAATATTGACGATAGCATCGATAATCCCTGTTGATAACAGATTGAGCAGACGTTCGACATCATTAGTAATTCTAGAAACGATCCTACCAGTGGCTTCTTTATCATAAAAATCCATACTTAAATCCTGAAGTTGGTAGAAAGCTTCTTGTCTGATTAGTGTTATGATACGTATTCCAGTAATGGTTGTGAAATAGCTAGCTATAACATTCAGCAAAAAAGACACAACAGATATAATAAAGTAGACCAGAGAAATAAATCCCAATCCAGTAATATTCTTCGTCTTAATTCCAGGGATAATAAACTCGTCTATTGCGATTGCTAAAATCAAAGGCTGAACAAGAGAAAGAATTGTAGATAAAAACATCGCCAGTAAGGCTGTGGAGAAGACTATCCAATGTGGTTTAGTATAACTTATCAACCTCTTGAATAATTCCCAATCAGAATATTCACGGGCAAGCTTGTCTCTCCGATCTTCTGTCTCACTCATTGTGTCTCAACTCCTCTCTTGAATGATTTTTTCGAGTGCAAGTTTAATGTCAACCATTCCTGTTTCTTGTGTTTTCCAAAGAAGAGGATAAATCTGCCCATTTTTCAGGAGATCTTCATGGGAACCTTGCTCTATAATCTGACCTCGGTTTAGAATTATTATTCGATCTACGATTTTTAGTGTACTCAATCTTTGAGTAATAAAGATCACCGTTTGTACGCTTTGTGATCTATCTAGGAATTCTTCAAATGCTTCTTGAAATCTAGCTTCTGTAGAAATATCTAGAGATGAGGTGGCATCATCTAGAATCATAATGGGGCGCTCTTTCAACAACATTCTCGCAATAGCTACCCGTTGTTTCTGACCTCCTGACAAGGTCACGCCACGTTCACCAATAAGAGTGTTAACACCCTCAGGTAGACTTTTAACAAAATCTTCGAGTTGTGCAACTCTGATAACTTCATCTATTTTGGCTGTTGTTACCTCTGGAACACCAAAAGTGATATTTTCTGCAATTGTACGTCCAAACAAAAAAGGTTCTTGGTGTACAAAACCAATTTTTTCTCGCCATGACCTAATTTGAAGCTCAGTTAAATCATATGTGTTCAGATCAGTCTTTATCAAGATCCTGCCACTTGTAGGATCGTAGAATCTTGGAAAGAGTGATATAATAGTACTCTTTCCGGATCCTGTCGGGCCGAGAATCGCCACTTTCTCTCCAGGCTTTATTTTCAAAGAAATGTCTGAGAGAGCGTTCCTATTATCATATGCAAATGAAACTTTATCAAAAATGATAGTTGGAGTAATACTTTCTGGAAATAGTTTAGCATCAGGTAATTCTGGCAGTTGAGTTGGAGATTCAATCAAAGTGAATACCCTCTCTCCTGCAGCACTTACGCGCTGGTACATAATTAATGAGAAAGCTAAAAACCTTGTAGGCATCGCGAGCATTGTAAAATAGGTAAATAATGTGATTAAAAATCCAGGACTTATATCGCCTTGAATTACTTGGGATCCCCCAGCATAAATCAGGATAGTTATTAGGAGGCTGACAACAAGCATTATCATGGGCAGAAAAATTGATCTTATTTTAAACGCGTAAGCCCGCAAACTAAAATATGCAAAATTGTCCTTATTAAACTTCTCTTTCTCCCTTTCTTCAGCATTGAAAGCCTTAACGACCTGTATGCCAGAAATATTCTCTTGGATTACTGTGGTTAATTGTCCATATTGATTTCTAATCTTAAAAAAGAGGGGGCCAAGCTTTGTTGATACAAAATAAGAGAGAATAAATAAGGAAGGGGTGACAATTCCTATCAATATAAAAAGACGAATGTCAATCAAGAACAAGACAAAGTATATCCCTGCGTATGTTAAAGAAGCTTGAAGAAGAATTCGTTCTCCCCACACCAAGAACTCACCAATTGGTTCTAAATCTGTTGTCGCTCTAGCCATGAGATCTCCAGTATGATGGGTGTCAAAAAAAGCTAAACTAGAATTTTCATACTTTTCAAATAGGTCTTTTCGGATATCAAAGATGATCCCCTCACCCTGGAGATAACCAATCCATCTAGCAAGAAAATAAGTGACACCACGGACAACACTAGCAATTATGATGAGTACAACACCTGTCAGTAC
Source organism: Candidatus Hodarchaeota archaeon (assembly GCA_016839665.1). Next base: position 177 of record JAEOTU010000143.1, on the reverse strand, counting down.
AATTGTGACTTCGAATCGCTCCTCTTCTAAGGATAAAAGAATCTGATCAATTGTTGCACCAAGAATGAGCGGAATACTAAGTTCGGCAATTTGTGCAATGATAATAAAAATTAAGACTTCGAGAGCTAGTCTTTTTCGTTGCATTACATAATGAAATAAATGTTTTAATACATGCAA
>JAEOTU010000142.1 GCA_016839665.1 Candidatus Hodarchaeota archaeon | reverse complement strand
TTATGCGTATTACTGGTTAGTCCGTTTTTTCCTCCTGGACAAGAAGCATTATTAACATTTAATATCGAGATATTACCAATAGAGAGTTTTCTTCCGCTTCAAATAACCCTCGCTTCCATCTTAGCTTTTCCTTATCTTGCTGTATCTACAGCCCTTTTAATCCGAAGTTTTACAAGATATAAATTTATTAGGCTAACCTCCCAGTCTGAGAGAGGGCCATCTGCCGAATGGACGGCATTATTCACTTTTTTTGTGTTTGGTAGTTTATTTTTCTTAGCAGGATTGTTAACTTCTGATTTAATTGGAGTTATCTATGGTTTATTCTTTCTCTTTTCAGGAATAGGATTTTCACTCAGTCGATAAGGTTATTCCTATTCAATTCGTTAATATTATAAGATCCTGTTATTGTAATACTTCCAGATACATTAAAACTATTTGTGACTAAGTTCAGGATTCTGAGAAGGCATGACCAGACAAAAAATACGTGAGAAAAGGCCTAGTAACAATATCAAAAGTAAAATTCCTATTAGTTCTAGAGAACAAGAGATCAAACAAAAGACTCCTGATAGTTATGATGTTAAATCATTCGAACTTCCTCCCCCTAAGGAGAGAAGAGGCATTCCAAAGGATGAGATAAAACCACCTTCACATCTTGGTAGTTCGGACCAGAATAAAAAAATGTCTATTGAATCAAATATTTCTCCTCCAAAAAACGAATCTGTTCTTTATGAAACAATATTTCCCACAAATAAAGGATTAATTCCAAAATCTGTAAGCAAAAAGTTACCTCTAGATAAGAAAACTCCAATCCCTGAACAGATTAGTAAAATTGATACGATTCCTCGTTCAACAGGAGTAGTTCATTCAAAAAAATCGTTATCTAACGTACTCAACCAACCACCGCCATCAAAAATTCAAGAAATAATTCCAAAAAATGCTACAATCCAACATCCTACACTGGGAGGAAAAAAGGAACAGAAAAGCACAGTCAACCAGCCACCACCACTAAAAATTCACAAGAAAACCCCTGAAAAGAAAAAAATTATCCCACCACCTATTTTTGATGATATAAAAACTAAGATCCCAAAAACAAATTTAAAAACAAAGAAACCGAAATGATCTAAAATATGTTGTTTTACTATCTATTGTTCGGTTTTCCAGTTTATTCGCTTCAATTGCTACTTTTAGAATCTTTATTTTTATGTCAAATGAAACCTTAATCATAGACGGTGATTCTTTAGAGAATATTTAAGCTTAAATGGAAAAGAGGGATACTTGAGCAAAGCCAGTCTATTAATAATTACGAAAACAAACGTACCAAATTTTAAATTTTATTATTCTATTCTTTCCATTATGAATGAAATAAATGAGAAGGTAATTGTTCAATCAAAATCTGAACAAGATTTAGGTTTAGGTAAGTGTGTTGTATATAGCTTACCTGTGCTAGAAAAACTTACAGGTATTAACCTTGATAAACTACCTTTCTCGATTCGAGTACTCCTTGAAAATGTTTTACGGAACTACGATGGCAATCTTGTCATTCTTGAGCATGTGAATAATATTTCAAATTGGCCACATACTGCTGGACAAACAATTCCTTATATGCCCTCCCGTGTTCTCCTGCAAGATTTAACAGGAGTTCCATTGATTGTTGATATGGCTGCTATTCGAGATGCGGTTCATGAATTGGGTGGAGATCCAGCTAAAATCAATCCGTTAATCCCAACAGATTTAGTTATCGATCATAGTGTCCAAGTGGATTTCTTTGGTGTTCATGATGCTTATCCGTTGAATTTAGAAAAAGAATATGAAAGGAATAGCGAGCGGTATAAATTAATTAAATGGGCTCAAAATTCTTTTGATAATACAAGAATCGTCCCCACAGGTTCAGGAATATGCCATCAAGTGAATTTAGAATATTTGGCTCCAGTGGTTGATCTGCGAAAATTCAAAGGAGAATTAACAGCGGTTCCAGACACATGTGTTGGAACAGATTCACACACTCCCATGGTAAATGGTGTTGCAGTAATTGGTTGGGGTGTTGGAGGGATAGAAGCGGAAGCAGTAATGCTTGGACAACCGTATTATATGCCTCTTCCCGAAGTCATTGGAATTAAACTGACTGGGACTCTCTCCGAAGGGGTAACTGCAACAGATCTCGTTCTTACAATAACTGAGATTCTTCGAAAAAGAAGTCTTGTGGGACGATTTGTAGAGTATTTTGGATCAGGAGTATCCAGTCTAACTGTTCCAGATCGTGCAACTCTCTCTAATATGTCCCCAGAACAAGCTATTACTATTGGATTCTTTCCGATTGATGATCAAACCATTTCTTATTTAAAATTAAGTGGAAGAGATCCTGCTCATATTAAATTCGTGGAAAACTATGCGAAGGAAAATAAACTCTTTCGAACTCCTGAATCACCCGATCCGATATTTAATGAGGTCATTGAAGTAAATTTGAGTGAAGTTAAGCCTTCAATATCAGGTCCATTGAATCCTGAAGAACAGGTTGTCTTATCCGATGTAAAAACTCGGTTACACAAGTTTATAGATGAACACATAAAGGAACGGGTAAGAGATCAACTGACTGTTAATGTTGAATTGGATGGAATGGCTTGGCCAATCACAGAGGGTGACCTAGTTATTGCTGCGATCACCTCATGTACAAATACTTCAAATCCTTCAGTCATGGTCGGCGCAGGATTATTAGCCAAAAAGGCTGTTAAATTAGGATTAAAAATCAAGCCTTTTATTAAAACTAGTTTGGGACCAGGTTCTAAAGTTGTGACTGATTATCTTGATGGCCTTGAATTAACCCCTTATCTGGAGGCGTTGGGTTTCCACCTCGTTGGATATGGTTGTACAACTTGTATTGGGAATAGTGGTCCTTTGAGAAAAGAAATTGAAGATGTGATTAAAGAGAATGATTTGTATGTTACCACGATACTGAGTGGAAATAGAAATTATGGTGGTCGAATTCACCAATTAACTCGCGGTAACTTTCTCGCTTCTCCAATGCTAGTTGTGGCTTACGCTTTGGCAGGAACCATAAACATTAACATAACAAGTGAACCCATTGGTTACACTCCAAATGGTAAACCAGTATTTTTGAAGGATATATGGCCTAATCAAGAAGAAATTCAAGGTGCTATCGAAAAATGCATTACTGCTGATATTTATAAGAAGGAGTATGCCAAGATAACTGAGGGTGATCCTAATTGGCAAAAATTGGAAGCTCCAACATCAACTCTATTTGAATGGGATCCTACTTCAACGTATATCAAAAAACCCCCCTTCTTCAATGAAAAATTCTTTTCCCCTAAACCAAAGGAACCAGAGGACATCAAAAATGCTAATGTGTTAGTGATGCTTGAGGATAAGGTCTCGACAGATCACATTTCTCCCGCAGGGGCTATTGCAACAAAAAGTCCAGCTGGGAAATATTTATTAGACAAAGAAATACCCGAGTCAGAGTTTAATACTTATGGTAGTCGAAGAGGGAATCACGAAGTTATGATGCGAGGAACTTTTGCAAACATACGGGTTAGAAATCAACTTACTCCCGAAAAAGAGGGATGGTGGACTATATATCATCCTACCGGTGAAATTACTAGTGTTTATGATGCAGCTATGAAATATGACCAAGAAGGTGTTCCAACGATAATCCTAGGTTCAAACCTGTATGGTGTGGGCAGTTCAAGGGATTGGGCCGCGAAAGGGCCAGCTCTTTTAGGAACTAAAGCAGTCATAGCGAAATCTTTCGAGCGAATTCATCGAAGCAATCTTATCGGTATGGGAGTTCTACCTTTGGAATTTAAGACTGATCAGGGATGGCGAGAATTAGGGTTAGATGGAACAGAGAAATTTGACATCATTGGATTAAGTGAAGGTATAACTCCGAAAAAGCAGCTCAAAGTGGTTGCACATAAATCAGATGGTTCTACTCTCGAATTCTTTGTCACAGCACGTTTAGATGCGGCCATTGAAATTGAATACTATATAAATGGTGGAATCCTTCAATATTTGGTTTCAACGATAATTTAATAGAAATAGAAATGTGGGTAAATCATGGAATATGGAGATTTCATTCTTAGTTTATTCAGAAAAGATCAATGTGGGCGTTTAATTCGCAAACAACTCAATTCATTACCAGAATCAGCATCAATTCGAGAAGCTATAATTTCAATGCTGGATAAAGAAATTGATTACGTCTGTATATTGGATGATCAAGAGAAATTTAAGGGCATCATAACAGAACAGCTTATTGTCAGATGGGTGAGAAATAGTAGTCTGAATGAGGAAGCTCCAGTAGCTACAATTATGTCAACTGAATTAGAGTGCTGTATGGAAAGAAGTGAACCAATATCCAAACTCGTTATGACAATGAGCAAGAATAATTTTATGCATATGCCCATCACCGACCGAGGAAAAGTGAAAGGTGTCGTTTCAGTTAGAGATTTTGTTTCTTATTTAGTTGATTATTTTTCTGAGAGTATTTATACTCTTATACCAGATCAACCAGACCAGACAAAGAGAGAAGGAGCTTAAACAACGAATGATCGAATAAAGGTGAATTTCTATGGAAGAAATGCTCCCAGAGGAGAGAAAAACCACTCATAGGAAAGAAATTTCTACTTTAGACCATATTGTGATTCGACTCGCGGGGGATAGTGGAGATGGAATGCAATTAGCTGGGTTAAAATTCACCACGGCCTCAGTTATTTTTGGTAATGACATCTCTACTTTTCCCGATTTTCCAGGAGAAATTCGAGCGCCTGCAGGTACGCTTGCTGGTGTTTCAGGGTTTCAGATTCATTTTTCTTCAAAAATAATCTTTACTCCTGGCGATGATTTAGATGCCCTAGTCGTCATGAATCCTGCAGCATTAAGAGTTAATCTACCAGATCTAAAACCAAAGGGAATCCTGATTGTAAATCAAGACACTTTTACAAACAGAAACTTAGAAAAAGCTGGTTATCTTCAAAATCCTTTGGAGGATGATTCATTAAGAAATTATCGTGTTCATCCCGTCAGCATTACTAAACTAAATCAGACAGCTGTAGAGTCTGAGGGGTTAACTTTTAAGCAGGTTGATTTAACAAAGAATTTTTTTGCTCTTGGGTTGATCTCTTGGCTGTTTGATCGTCCGATTACTCCAACTGTTGAATGGATTGAAGAAAAATTCAAGCGTCGTCCTGCTATAGTAAAAGCAAATATTAAGACATTAAAAGCTGGGTACAATTTCGGGGAAACCACTGAACTTTTTCCAATTCAATATCATGTCCCCCCAGCTAAAATGGAACCAGGACTCTACAAATATATATCTGGTAATGAAGCATTGAGTTTAGGCTTAATTGCAGCAGCTAATCTTGCAAAAAAAGAACTTTTTTATGGAGCTTATCCAATAACTCCTGCTAGTGATCTTTTACATGAGCTGGTAAAACATAAAGAGTTTGGAATACGGGTTTTTCAAGCTGAGGATGAAATAGCTGCCATTGGTTCAGCCATTGGAGCTTCATTTGGAGGAATTATTGGAGTTGCAGGAACTTCAGGACCAGGATTTGCTTTAATGACTGAAGCGTTGGGATTTGCTGTAATTACTGAATTACCGCTTGTAGTTATTAATGTACAGCGAGCAGGTCCTAGCACAGGGATGCCAACAAAACCAGAACAGGGAGACCTATTACAAGCGTTATTTGGTCGAAATGGAGAGTCCTCATTACCAGTGATTGCCCCACAAACACCTGGAGATTGTTTTGAGACTGCTATTGAAGCTGTGAGGCTTGCCACCAAATATATGACTCCTGTTGTTATCCTTAGTGATGGTTTTGTAGCAAATAGCATTGATCCATGGAGAATCCCTGATATGACTCAATATCAGCAAATTGAAGTTCATCATCCATCAAAGGAAATCCTCAAAGGGTCTGAAAATTTCTATCCTTATATTCGTAATGAGAATTTAGTTAGACCATGGGCCATTCCTGGTACTAAAGGATTAGAATATCGTACTGGGGGACTTGAGAAAGAGGATAAGACTGGTAATGTTAGTTATGATCCTCTAAATCACGAAAAAATGGTTAGGGTAAGAGCAGAGAAAATTAAGAGGATCATAAACGACATTCCAATGCAAGAGGTAGAAGGTCCAAAAAACGGTAAGTTGCTTGTTCTCAGCTGGGGTTCGACATATGGAGCAGCTCATACGGCAGCGGAAAATATGAGGAAACAGGGTTATAGTGTTGCGAATGCAAATTTGAAATACCTGAATCCTTTTCCTCGGAATTTAGAAGAAGTCTTACAGTCCTACAAAAAGATCTTAATTCCTGAGATGAATCTAGGACAATTACAATTTTTGGTTCAAGCACGGTACTCTGTTGAAACTACTGGGTTAACGAAAGTACAGGGAAGACCAATCCTAGTAAGAGAGATCCAAAATAAAATTTTAGACGTTTTAGGAATGGAATAAAACAATGAAAAAGTCAGTATCAGACCATAATGAGTCGCCTGTTTTGGCTCCAAAAGATTTTGCTACAGATCTTGATGTTCGATGGTGCCCCGGGTGTGGAGATTATGGGATTTTAGCTAATATTAAGAAAGTCTTACCGACGTTAAATATACCAAGGGAGAATATTGTATTCATTAGTGGTATTGGTTGCAGTTCGCGATTTCCATATTACATGAATACGTTTGGAATGAATACAATTCATGGTCGGGCTCCAACAATCGCTACAGGACTAAAATGTAGTCGTCCTGATCTATCTGTCTGGGTCATTACTGGAGACGGTGACGGGTTGAGCATTGGAGGGAATCACCTAATGCATGCAATGCGGAGAAATGTTGACATCAAAATTCTTCTCTTTAACAATCAGATTTATGGTTTAACCAAAGGACAATACTCACCTACATCTATTCTTGGTAAACAAACAAAATCTTCACCAAGAGGTTCCATTGATTATGCAGTGAATCCTATCTCATGGGCACTTGGTGCCGAGGCAACTTTTATTGCCAGAACTGTATATTCATATGGAGACCACATGAGAGAGGTCCTTCGACGAGCTGCGAACCACAAGGGGACAGCATTTATAGAAATTTATCAAAATTGCCTGATTTTCAATGATGGGGCGTTTAAATATGCCACGGATAAAGAATTACGTTATGATAACATCATAGAACTCAAACATGGTGAACCTATGGTTTTCGGTCGGGATAATGAAAAAGGAATTTTCCTTCACGGTCTAAAACCTAAAGTCATTAACTATAAAGAAGCAGGATTTGCTCAAGAAGATTTGCTTTATCATGATGAATATGCTGCAGAACCTACTTTAGCGTTCTTTTTATCACGAATGCGTCACCCTCAGTTTCCTGAACCTGTTGGTGTATTCAGAGCAATACAAAAGGATACATACAATGATATGTTAGAACAATCAATGAGAGAAGCCAAGGAGGCTCGTGTCAAGTCACTCCAAGAATTACTAAACGAAGGAGAAACTTGGACTGTTACCTAGCTTGAGGATAATAATCGCGTATTTACATTAAGAGGTAACCTTGATGATAAGATGTACTGTTTGTGGATATGATAATTTGCCTGGATCATTTTACTGTTCCAATTGCAACAGTGATATTGTTATCGAAGAAAGAAAACCTATGACGGATTCTAGAATCGAAAAAGCAATATTAGAGGATTGTCTTGAGGAAGTCGGAGGAGAAGAATCGCTAGCTCTCGAAGTTTCCCCTGACATGCCAGTCAAAGAAGTAGTTAGGTTAATGATAGATCGTCAGAAATGCTCAGTAGTTATTATTGGATCAGATAGGTCAATAGAAGGGATATTTACTGAACGATCTCTTCTTCGTCGAGTATGTAATGAATCGCCCATAAATGTAGACAAACCGATCCGAGAGGCAATGCTAAAATCCCCTGTTGTTCTCAAAAGGAGTGATTCGGTAGCGTATGCTCTTCATATGATGGAAGTTCAAGGGTATTCCTATGCAATCATTGAGGATGATCCGATTCGGATAATCAACATTCGAGATATTTTACACTATATAGTTGAGTTGCATCCAAGCCTTGGGGGGTTTGATAAAGTTCTAAACGGTTTTAAAGTAGCCATTCTCAAAGATAACACATTCTCTGAAGAAGACCAAGAGATTTTTAATCAGATTGGCAAAAATAAGGATATAATTTACAAAGCTTTTACAGCAGCTCGCAAGATAGGAAAATTGGGTGAAACAGAGCGAATAACCAAGGAAGCATTTCTGAACAGGTATATCCCAGCAATCAAAGAAATATCAAATGAGGAAGGGCTTCTTTCTCTTAATGAAGCAACTTTGCTTGGAAAACTGGTTGAGTTATTTGAGAAGAAGAAAGACTATTTCCTATCTGAGAATTAATCTTTTAATCGTTACAAATATTATTGAGACCAACTTAGTTACATTTTTTCCTTGCTACGTAGGAAACATATTGATCTTTCTCATACACATCAATTTCCCATTTAGTATGTGTTCTACGTATTGTACTTGCTGCACTCAAGCCTGCGGGATTACCTCCAATAATAACGACTTTCATCTTTCTTCCTCAAAACCAGAAATCATTTTGTGCACTTTCTTATGTATACTTAGATAATTTGCCGTTCAATTTCTGTTTTTTCCTTAAGATGGTTTTCCTTCCAGTAAGGATCCCTGATAAAAAGATATGCCCCATGAGCTGCTAGAGCTCCTTGTGCAGCTGCAACAGTAGCTAATTGATATGGTGACACAATGTCCCCTGCAGCGAAAATTCCTTCCACTTTGGTACGTTGCAGGTCATCTGTTACAAGGAATTTTCCTCGGAATTCCAGTCCTAGGTCTTCAAAGATTTCAGTATTTGGTTTTAACCCTACTGCAAGAATAATCTTGTCTACAGCTAATTTGACCTCTTCACTCGTGTTGACGTTTTCCAAAACTGCTCCTTCAACTGTTTTTTTCCCAATTATCTCCTTTATAGCTAAATTCGTAAGAATTTCTGCCATCTCTTCTTGTTGCACTAGTTTGAGATTTGTTTCGGATGCACGGAATTCGTTTCGACGGTGGGCTAGAAAAATCTTTTTTGCTACCTTGTTAAGGTCAATCACGGCATCAACAGCTGTATCACCACCTCCCACTACAAGTACCCGCTTATCAAGGAATAATTCAGGTTCAATTACGTAGGGATAAACGCCCCTGTCTTTTTTTGAAAATTTTGATTCACCTGGTATTCCGAGTTCATTAGGCTTCATCCCTGTCGCGATAATAATGGCTTTTGCTTGATAAGTTGTCTGTTCATTTGTTTCCACTCGCAGATCACGATAGATTTTTGTTACTCGTTCTTTAATAAGATAAACCCCATGATCTGCGGCTTGCCGAACCCATTCAGAGACCAGATGATCCGCACGGATACGAGGAGTTCCTGGATAGTTATAGACTTTTTTCTTTGGATAAATGGTACTTAACAGTCCACCATAAGTCCCTCCCTCAAATACTGCCGCTTTTAATCCCTTAATAGATGCAACTATCCCAGCCGAGAGACCTGCAGGGCCACCACCAATAATGATAACATCAAAACCTTTCTGAAGATTTGACAATATTCCTTCACCAACTTTTTTCCGTTAACAAAATAGTTTTCTTTTATGTCTAAAATTTTTAGTTTTTTATGTTAAATCAAGTGAGTATTTTGTCTTTTGTTTAATTTCACAATTGAATCAAGGACAAGACCTTAAAATCGATGGTAAGCATACAGGACAATTCTCATCGTGCATATTTCCATCACACGGAGATGCAACATGAAAATTAGGGTGAATAACTTTTTTGAGTAATTCCTTTTCAAAAGAGCGGACTTTTGGATCGTTTAATCTGTCCCAATTGGTCTCAAGGTAATCGTCATTCAACAAATTTGCAATGTCTTTGAAGATATGCTCAACAAATTTCAATGTGTTAGTGTCAATATCTTTCTCTAGGAATGCCAAACAAATAATACAATCAGAGCTTGTATAGTTAAATACTAATTGCAATGATCCAATACTCATGCTATGGACTTTTTTATCTGATTCAGCAAACATTCCAGGCATTGTTGTTATCGCTGACAAGAAGGCAGTTAAAAGTTCGTCTTTTTCCCCTAGTTTTCCACAAATATTTCCATAACACTTTGTAAAGATAGGTTGTCCTGATTCCTGACATATTATGATATATTCTAAATTGATTAACTTTGTTTCCTCTTTTTTCCTAAAGATGTCTAATACCGTACCTAATTTCATTTGTTTCTACACTAGATCGTTAGCTTTTATAACAAATTCAATAAAGTCTTCGAAAAGTCAAAGCTATAGCCTATTTGATGATAGTAATGATTATAATTCCTTAAGAAAAAATCGTTTTCAGAATTTTGCTTATTGTCAATTCAGTGATTTCAGAAGTTAAAATCGATTAAGAAGGTGCATAAATTGGCATTATGGGAATGTACAATGTGCTTATATACTTATGATGAAGAAGCTGAAGGGATCCCTTTTGAGGAGCTTCCAGATACGTGGGTTTGCCCTGAATGTAGAGCTCCCAAAAAGTATTTTGTCAGAATTAGTTATCGACTAGCAATATTAACTTAATCGGTTATACAAAGGTTTCTGTTTTAGTAGATGATAAATATTCTTGGATAACTTGTCCTAGATAGTAAAGAAATAATCCTAGGAAAAAAAAGGATGAGAGAACCATAAAAGTCGAAACTACTGAAAAGATCCTCGATAAATTACTTGTAAGAAAAAATGAATACCCCATCTGATAAAGACAAGTATTAATTGTAAATCCATCAGTAACCGAGCCTAAGCTCGGTAGTAGATATTGCTTAAATGGCGATGTTGCTTGGCTTAGGTGAGAAGTGGTCTAAGCTATCTTTTGTAGAGAAGTACCCAATCTTGAAGTAAGGATACTCTCTCCCTTTTTCTTTAATTTTTTTTTATATTTTTTTAAATGAAGAATCCAAAGAAACTATTTTTTGGATGAACTATAAGAATTGGTGGGATTGGGTATCTTTCTTGATAATAGTATATTAATAGTTTTACCTTTCCCTTCAATGCAAACATACTCTCGAAATATGGTGTTAAATGGAAATGAATCTTCTCGCATTCAACAACATAGTCGTTTTGACTTTGATTAGGATTGTAGGTTTAGGGCTTTCTATTGAATTTTTCATCAATCTGAGGAAAAAGAGATTCATTGCTCCTATCGCAGGTTGGAGCTGCTGGGTAATATCTGGATTTTTACCTATAATTGCAGATAATATAGCTACTGGAATCCTAACTGACGTACTTCTACTTATGAACGCAATTTTAGGTGCAGAAGGACTCATCCTTATCTTTATGGGAATAATGTCGTATTTTCGTTTCATTCCAGGTAAAATTATGTTTTCAGTGTCAGTATTGTATATGGTACTCCCAGTGATATTGTATGTGTTATTTGGTGATACACTCGCCTTATTACTTGCTGTTGTTATGGTTTTTGCATCTTATGTTCTTATATCACTAATAGTCATAATTAAGGGAAAGGAAATCAATAGAGTCATTGAAGGGGGAGCTATGTGGTTATATATAACTCTTATCACTGTAATTTGCTATATAATCTTGTCAATCATTCTCATTGTTACAGTAGAGGATTACAAATATGGTTTATATTATTCCACCAATTTAGTGGCAATATTAACCAATTACTCTGCGGGAATTCTTTTGACTATTCTTTTTATTGTATTGTTCATTCATCTTGAAAGAGGTATTGCTAAGCGGGACAAATTTCAGCTGAAAGATAAATATTCACACTCTATTGGAAATATACTCCAAGTAATCATGAGTGCGGCCTCTGTATTTGAGATGTCAGGAAATTTAGATAGTTTAGAGAGGCCTTATTTGAACTTAATTCAAGAAAAATGTCATGAAGCTGGTGAATTAATTAAAGAAATCAGAACGCTTTGATTAATTTTTAACCTGATTCAATCTTGCCAGAGTATTATGTAAGGTGGGAGTAAATTTGAAGAAATGCCGTAGAACTCCCTGATAACAATTGTTTATTTATGAACTGCGTAGAATAATTAATATAAATAGGCAATAGCTTCAATAGATCGAATTAGTCGGAGAAATTAATCTTCCTATGAATTCAAGGAAACTCCAGATAATTCATTACGTGGTTGGTTTTTTATTTTTGATCTTAGTACTAGAATTAGAAATGAGAAAACTAACCAAGAATCCTAACGGCTAAAGTTAATTTACTGTTATTATTCTGAAGAATGGTTCATTAATGAAAGTTTACAATTGAGAAAATGTTAGGGGTTTGTTAAAAGGTAATTTTAATTAACAATGATTGTGATCAAGAATTAACTATAAAGTGAAATCAGATTGTCGTTATAAAAAACAAAGTTAAAAGCCTAGTCATTAAATTGAAGCACAACAAAGAATAATATTATTGGAAGTTTAAACTTAACAAAGAGGAAAGAAAATGTTAAGAAGCCAACGGAAACCTATATTACCTCCTCCACCTGCTGATAAAGAGTATGTCGTGACAATACTACCTGAACAGTGTGATGGATGTGAGTTATGTGTGGAGTTCTGTCCAACTGACGTATTAGAGATCGATATGGACGCTTATAACTCAAGGATGTTGCATCCTGTAGTCGCTGTTAAACCAGATGAGTGTGTGGGGTGTCAGCAGTGCGAGCGGCTTTGTCCTTCAGTGTCTATTTTTGTAACGGAAATTCAATTGCTTCAAGAGGGTATTAATCATGAGTAGTAGCAATGGAAAACTGATCTTGACCACTGGAAATTATGCGAGTGCTGAGGGAGCTATTGCGGTCGGGTGCCGTTATTTTGGTGGTTATCCAATTACTCCATCCTCTGAAATTGCCCATTATATGTCACGGCGTCTTCCTCAAGTTGGTGGTACCTTTATTCAGATGGAAGACGAGCTTGCTTCGATTGTGTCCGTTGTAGGCGCTTCTTTTGCTGGTGTCAAAGCGATGTCGGCAACATCTGGACCAGGTTTATCTTTAATGTCTGAAACAGTTGGTTTAGCATTCATGTTAGAAGCTCCTATGGTAATTGTCACGGTAATGCGAGGAGGACCAAGTACTGGACAACCTACCAAAGCTTCGCAATCCGATGTTATGCAAACACGGTATCTTTCGCATGGGGATTATGAAATGATCGTTCTTGCCCCTGCTTCAGTGCAAGAATGCTATGATTTCTCTATTTATGGATTTAATTTAGCAGAAAAGTATAGAACTCCTGTTATTGTAGCAACAGATGGGATTGTAGGTCAAATGATGGAACCAGTTAGGTATCACTCAGATTTTAAGATAATAGACCGAAAGCCTCCCCAAGTTCCTCCAGACGAGTACAAACCTTTTGAAGTGCTCGATGATGACCTAATTCCAGGTATGGCAGTAGCTGGATCAGAGTATAACTTTTATGTTACAGGTTTGACTCATGATGACACTGGTAGTCCAGATATGACTCCAGAGGGAGCAGTAAAACTTATTACACGTCTCTGTGATAAGATTAGGAAGGCAAGCGTTGAGATTAATGAATATGTTCCATGGGAAGAACAGCATTTAGACGATGCCGATGTAGTTATCTTATCTTATGGTATTAATTCGAGAGGTGTTCCTGAAGCAGTTGAACGTGCACGTGAACACGGACATAAGGTGGGCCTAGTTAGATTAAGAATCCTATGGCCTTTTCCGGAAAAACTAATGGAGAAACTAGGTCAGCTTGGTGTGAAAAAAGTTATCGTTAGTGAGATGAACTACGGCCAAGTCATTCGCGAAGTTGAACGATTCAGGCATCTTGGATTTGAAGTAACTGGTAGTTTTGTACCGACAACTATTCCCTTCAGTCCACGGTTTATTTATGAAGAGTTATTAAAGGAGGTTTGACCATGACAACAACAGATAAAATTCCAGCACCAGAAAGTTCCGAGGAGATTCCCGAGGATCATCCATTACATGATAGATTAAATTTACACCGATTTATCTTTTGTCCAGGTTGTTTAATTGGGTCTGCAATTACGTCAATAACTCATTGTTTTGTAGAAAGAGGGCTTACATCTAAAGATTATGCAATTGTTTCAGGTATTGGTTGTACTGGACGATCAAGTGGATGTTTTAAGTCTCCTGCCTTTCATACAACGCACGGTAGGGCTATTCCCTTTGCTACAGGGTTGAAACTAGCAAACCCTAATCTTGAAGTTGTTGTACTTTCAGGAGATGGAGATCTTTTTGCAATTGGTGGGAATCATTTCATTCATGCCTGTAGGAGAAATATTGAAATTACTGTTTTATGTATAAACAACAACGTCTACGGTATGACTGGGGGACAATGTGCTCCAACAACTCAAATAGGCGATTTTACGTCAACCACCCCTTATGGGAATATTGAACCTCCATTTAATTTGGTTTCTCTCGCTGCTGCATCAGGGGCAAGTTATGTTGCGCGCTGGCCTGGTTATGATACTATCCGATTAAGAAATAGTATCCTAAAAGCATTTGATAATCCAGGTTTTAGTTTCATTGAAGTTCTTGCTCCTTGTTTCACTCAATACGGTCGCAAAAACAAGCTTGGTGATGCGGTACAGATGCTAGAATGGACAAAGAATCAGGTTAGGATTAAAACTAATTGGCCACCTCATGAGGCTACATTTGACTTCAAGAAAGGCATAATAATTTGCGGGGAGTTTGTGGATGCTCCACGGGAGGGTTTTAGTCAGAAAATACAACATCTTAGAGACATGGCACAAAGTAAGAAGAAATGACGATAATAAGTGATTACAATGACAGAAAGTGTAGAT
>JAEOTU010000141.1 GCA_016839665.1 Candidatus Hodarchaeota archaeon | reverse complement strand
TGCTACAACACCGTTCAGTTTCGACTATGTGAAATAGGAGCCGTAGGTAGTAGTGAACGTGGTGTTAAAGGGTCTAGTATTAGTTTTCGGAACTATTTTGATAGTTTAGATTGGGATGTGGAGACGAGGGTGCACAATCCGCATTATTGGACTCCTGTGAGTAGTTTGGTGTTTGTGGACTCTAGTTGGTGTTATAGCAAGCAGAAGAAGAAATACACTCTGAAGGTTATGCATGATGGGTTTGGCTTCACCGTGAAGGCTCATGAGAATGCGAAGACTTTGGAAGTGCATCAAAAGTGTTCGCGTCGTCCGTATAAGAGTGGCAGAGAGGGGTTGCTGAGGATGTATGAATGTCTGGTTAGCTTCAGAGCTTCGTATTTGAATCATGGTGATGTTCCCTTCTGTGGTGATTGGATTGTGAAAGCGTGGCATTATGGAAAGGACACCAAGAACACCTTGGCTGGAGCTTCATTTGAGATTACGGTTCACAACTGGCTGGGTGAACTGCTGAGGCTCTACACGATAGCAGAATCTGGCGGAGTTAGATTGGAAGTGCAAGAGAATCTTGGTTTGAAGTGGACACAAATTCTTGGACGTGAAGAGAGTTGGCGGATTCATGCAGAATATCATGGAACCACGGACATGCGTAGCGTTCTCCTTTGAGAAAGGAGCTTCACTAGTATATATGCAAATTAAAAACTAAGCTGTTACCCACTGTTTCCATCCACTTTGCTCTCGTGATCAATAACCTTCTTGTGATCCAAGTGCGCGCGCATGCGCTTGGAGAGCACAGACAAGAATGAAACTGTGAGTTGGGTTGGTTGGGGTCGCCTTTTTTGATTTTGCCCTATTCTAGTCCCCACACATTAGAAGAAGGAAGATTGCTACGCTATGGCAATCCCAAAAGTCATTCTCGCATTGCCTCATGGATCAGTCAAGAAGTTTCTTTATAGACTCTCTCAGATAATCCTCAACTTCTGAGACTAGGTCTGGTAGAGGGTCCATGTAGACCTCTCCTTTTTCATCTGACTCGCTTCTAGAATATTCCGAACCATGCACAATGCAGTTCCGTATTGAATAAGCCTCAATCAACGTACGTTTGATCTCTTCTCTTTCCTCCTCGCTTTTCCCTAGAAGTGTCGAGCAGGCAATTGCTATCACTTTTCCTTTTACAGGGATTTTCCTTTCTCCCTTAAGGAACAATGCCTCAAATGCAATCATCAAATCAATTAGTTGGTCTTCAGTATCTTTTTCTTCGTAGGCCCTTTGAAATCTTCTACACGCTAGATCCATGCTTCTTCTTTTGGTGAAGTCTATGCTTTGGATCTTTTTGAGGTTTTTTCTTAGTAGCGGTACTTCCTCAAAGTTTAAAACATATTTCCTGTAACTCGTTCTCGGGTGGTCTTCTTCGTAGGACCATGATGTCACGTGTCGCTTTCCGGATAAGAGAATGCAGAATACGTAGCTGCCAAAAACAATGCCACCTTTCATTAGCCTCATAGATAGAATGATGTTTTGCATAGCTTTATGGAAATCGAAACCCGATCCTTTCTCGGACTTAATATGTTTCTCCAATGCAAACATTCGAGGGGAGATTAGCTCAGATATATTGGGTGGAAGAAAGAAAGGTTGACTCCTTAAGATGTCAAGGTCTTCCTTTGACATTAGCCTTATTTTGACTCCATTGGACAGTTTGACTCCTCGGACTGCTTTTTCTTTCTGCTTCGTGAAGATTCTCTTCCTTTCTTCATCTGTCATCTTCTGCTGAGTAATCAGTACGTTCCAAGGGATTTGGAAATTAATGAGAGGACAAACTATCTTATACTTCTTCAAAACCCTTCAAACAGACTGTATGAAATTGGTTGCATAAAATGTTAGCTTTCGTTTCGTCTCTACATTCAAACCAACGCTCAGAGTGGCGACAATGCTGATGCATGCATGCGCGCGCGTTGAGAGGAATGGGTACTCAGATCCGTCTTTGGCAACCAAGGCATCCTCTCAAGCAGCAACCTAGACCGCTACAGCCACCTACAATGGAAAGACTATAGCATTACGTTTTGATAAATGATAAAGCGTGTGCGTTAATATTATATGCTATTAGTAATTCTATAGTCTAATGGCTTAGGCTTATCGTAAGGGGTGAGTGGAAGTGAGTGAGAAGGAGCAAGAGCAGAAAATAATTAAAGTTTTAACAAAACATAATGAATTATATACCAAACAAGTTGCTGAACTTACAGGGTTATCAACAAATACTGTTTCAAAATACCTAAGTGTCCTCGAGAAAGAAGGGAGAGTTAAAATGAGAAAGCAGAAACCATTTAAATTCTGGAAACTGAAACCAGAAGAGAAAGGCTAAAAGGGCGTGAGGAAATAATAATGCCCTCCAAAATGATTCCCAAACTAGAGGACCCAAAAAGAAATAGATTAAAGGAACTCATTAAGAAAAAAGCGTTTATTAGGAGATTCCTTCCACAAGAACAATTTGTATTAGCTTCGGGAATTAAAAGTTGGGTATTCTTTGACTGTAAACGAGTCACCCAAGATCCAGAAGGAATTTCACTAATTGCTGAGGTAATGTTTGACTTAGTAAAAGACTACAACCTTGATGGAATCGGAGGAATAATGACTGGGTCAATTCCTATATGTACGGCAGTTGCTCAATTAAGCTATCTTAAGGGAAACCCAATACCGGCATTCTGGGTCAGAGATAAACGAAAAAGACATGGTACAGAGAATATCATTGACGGTGAACTTAAACCAAGATCAAGGATAGTTATTGTAGATGACGTAACGACTAAAGGTGGCTCAATGGAAAAAGCTGTAAATGAAGTTCAAAAGATCAACTGTGAAATAGTTGAACTTATCACAATGGTAGATAGAGAAGAAGGTGCACGTAAGAAGTTTGAAAGCAAGGGATTCAAATTTACAGCCATATTTAAGATGTCAGATTTCAAATAAAAGAATAATTAAAATTTCAAAGCTTTTATAGTGTTAGACCCCCTTTTTGAGGGGATTTAGTAAAGGAGTCAACGAATGTGAAAGCACAAATCTTACATCACCTATCAAGATATGCGCTATCACCATCTTGTGAAGATGTAATTTTCCTTGACACGGAAGGTCATTGTCATGTTGAATCTTTTTATCTTGTTAGTGAGTCTCCAACTCGAGAAATTGTAAGAGATATAGCAATTAAAGAAATCAATGTGGGAAAAATACAGAACCTAGCTGGCTTTATGCTTGGTGGGAATAGTCTAGCTAGCATAATTGCGTCTGAACTTAAATTGCCCTTCTACCCCTTCGACTTTGAAGGCGATGACCCTGATTTTCAAGAGGTTCCCATTAGGTTGAACAAAGCTGGGAATAATTATGCATTAATTATGGGTTATACCTCAGAAAAAGAACAACTGATCAGTGCAATTAAGAAAATCGAAACGCAAGGTGGAAAAGTTGTAAAAGTAATAAGTATGATTGATGAGCGAAAAGGTGCAAAGAGATATTTAGAAGAAAAAGGAGTTGATTTCACAACCATTCTCACTCTATCAGAAATTAGAGAAGAAATCAAAACACGAATTAAACAGGTGAAAGAACGAATATCCTCAGTTGAAAAATTGTTAGAGTTTGACGAAAATGTTTGATCTTAACATTGATATTAAAGGATTAGATGAATTACAGAAGTTAAGTCAATTTCCTGATGGGATTGAGAGAATACGTAGAGAGATTTTCTTAAAATATGGACATAAAATTGAGAGGGAAGGAAAAGAAGCTTGATTCATTTGT
Organism: Candidatus Hodarchaeota archaeon; assembly: GCA_016839665.1. The sequence goes on along the minus strand of JAEOTU010000141.1, from coordinate 3,080 downwards.
TCTTGGCTTTTTTCCTTTCATTGTTTTCAGTTTTTATAAAAAATCCAACAGTTCTTATTATTCTGCTTTTATTAAAAGCCCCTCTGTTTTCTGCTTTTATCACTAAGCTAGTCAAATCATTTGGTAGAAGGTTCCATGCTTTGTTTTCTCCTTGTTGAATAAACATCCATGCTATGTCAAAGATTCTTGGGTTCTTTACCCGACTTGGTTCTTCCGACCTGTAGTAAGGAAGGTTTGACCACACTTCACTTTCGCCTTGCAGGATAGTCTGAACTAGTGGTTGTAGAGTCTCCTTAGTAAAGACTTTTCGAAGTTGGGATCCAGGTAATCTCTCAGCTAGAAACGTTAGATAATTTATAGCTTCTTTGACATCCTTTATTCTATCGCTATAGAATTTGCTTCTTGTTTGAGGTTTTTCATATGTATCTCTGAAGAGCTCCTTTGGATTTTCAAGCAAGTATTTAACAGTATCCGTTAATAATTTCCTCATTAAAACGCAAATTCCATTAGTATTGGTATATTATCTCCTATAGATATACCAAAACCTTCTACTTAAAGACTCTTTAAGGAATCTATAAGGTGCTTAGATGCCGATTAAACGGAAAATTGTGAAAATCGGGGGAAGCAACGCAGTCTTCATACCTAAATCTTGGCTTGATATGATTGAACAAGAATACGGTTATGTTGAATATGTAACTATCGATGTCAATGGTCATTTGACTATAAAACCAATTTTGCCAAAGAGGGTCCAATGTTGAGTTTTTATGAAATTTTAAGGGATGTAGTCATAAAAATCGAGCAATTACAGGAAACTCTAAACCAACTCAGAGGAATCATTCGCAGGGCAATAGAGGAGAATGATTCTCTCAAAACGGTGATCTGCGAAAAATCAAAGTCTGTAAAAGTGATCAATGATGCCTCAGAGTGAAAGATCAGCTATAATTAAAGAGATGTTGAAATGGCTATCTCAATTTAAGAAAGGTCAGACTCTGGCAGCCATAGTAACATACACTAAATGTGAGATAACAGAACTAGGCGCTACTAACGCTACTATTAAAAAGTATGTTCAAGACCTACATCATGCTAGATTCATTGAATGTAGCAGAGACAACCCCTTCTGGAAGGTAACCGATTATGGTAATGCATGGTTAGAAAGGCACACTGTTTGACCTTCTATGCAGACACTATTGTATTAAAATTGGTTATGGATCGCACAAGATTTCGATCTCTCTATATATACATGAACATATACAAGCGTTCACATTAAAAACCTTACAGTTTGATATAATTACAGGATAAAAATTGTTGAGATGAAAGAACTATGAGAAAAATTATCGTTGTTATTGCCATAGCCACTGCAGTTCTTCTGATAGTTGCTTCTGTGTATTTCATAACACAGCAAAATGTGAATCCAAAGATCCCATTGCTCGTTTATGACATTCTAATAAAACAATCAGGAACCGATTACTATCCAATTCAAGTGCGTGTAGCCCTGCCTGAAAACTACACAACTTTGTTTAATTGCTTCATTGAAGTAGAATATCTCACAGAAAGCAATACATGGAAAACTCTTTCGAAACCCTTTGGGCTCCTTAACTATGGTGATTCAAAAGAAATCGGTTTTCACTTGGATATGGATTTTAAAAACAGTACTCAGTATATCAGTCAGCACTGGATTACTGCTCGAGATGAGCCTAACATAAAAGTCGAGGGATTTGGATTTCTAAAGCCCTAATGTATGAGATTTACTCAACAATTATACGCGCGCAGATAAGAATTTTTTAGGAGGAGAAGCATACGATAATTAGGGAAGTTCTTGAGGTTTTACATCAGCCCGGGGGGAGATGGTGCAACGATATGGAAGGTGGTTTTAACAGTTTCTGTAATAGTCTTGTTAGTTGCTCAAATTATTGTAAACTATGCAGTGGCTGCTGACTTTCCTTCAAAGGAAGAGGCTAGTCAACTGCAAGAAACTGATTGGTGGTTAATGTTTCAACATGATCCGAATCATTCAGGTTATTCAACATCGAGAGTTCCAATTAAAAATGAAACTTTGTGGGTTACAAACATTGGGACAACTGCATCTGTTGGCTTTGCTCCATCTGTTGCTGATGGAAGAGTATTTGTTGGGTCTACACGATATTTTTGGTGCATTAACTCTTCAAGCGGTCTAATTTTATGGAATTATTCAAAGTCCTTAGATCCGTCAACCTCTCCAGCTATCTCGAATGGTCGAGTGATTATAAGTGGTGGGCAAGAGGAGCTTTTCTGCCTCAACACGACCAATGGTAATTTCTTATGGAAATTTACTGCTGGAAGTTACATTCGTTCTTCTCCAATTATTAAAGATGGGCGAGTTTTTGTGGGTTCTTGGGGGAACGGTCTCTACTGTATGAATGAAACAAATGGAAAGCTCTTATGGAATATTGGAACAAGTAGCGTTGTAACTTCGCCTGCTGTCGCTGGCGATAGGGTTTTCGTACAAATAGATGTTGGTCTAGTTTGTCTCAATGCCACATCTGGGGACCAATTATGGGCTTCTCCTCTAGCTAATTCAGGACATTCATCTCCTACCTTTTATAAAGGAAAAGTCCTTATCGGAACTAGCTATGCGAACAACACGCTTTATTGTTTCAATTCCAGCTCAGGAGATATAATCTGGAAATATCAAACTGAAGGCTGGATTGAAGCTACTCCTGCAGTGGTAAATGATAAGGTATTCTTAGGAGACCGAGGTAATACAGCGGTCGTATATTGTCTAAACGCTCAGGATGGTTCATTGTTCTGGAAGCATAGCTATGAGGGCGAATTTGGAGCGGAATATTCATCACCCGCTATAGCTGATGGAAAAATAGTTCTGTGTTTAGGAAGAAAACTTTTTGTTTTAAACGAGTTTAATGGGGAGGTCATCTGGAACTATAATCCACCAATAATTGGTTATGATATAAACCGCTCACCAGGCTTTACAGGTTCATCAGTTGCACTTGCAGAAGGTAGAATTTATGTCGCTTCAGAAGAAGGCTCGCTTTATTGCTTTGGTCCTATGCTGTATTACATGATAACAATCGATCCTGAATTTT
>JAEOTU010000140.1 GCA_016839665.1 Candidatus Hodarchaeota archaeon | reverse complement strand
TAAAGAAGTCGTACGCGAACTATTTCACGGATTACTCAAACGTGAGGGTGAAGTAGCCGTGCATTTCGCTGCAATGTTGTTTTATATCTATGGCAAAGCCGAGACACCCTTTGATTGGGAAAAACGAGCATTCTATCTAAAATTCAACACTGAAAAATTATCTGATCGTAAGATTATTTTCCAAGAACTCTGTAAAAAAATCAATGTTGATTACAGAGAATATTTGAAATATAACCAAATCTAGATGCGTGCGAGCAACCATCTCTAGACCAAACAATGGAGACCACTAATTACCATATATCCTGACTACAGTGTGTTTGGGGGTTAAATTTTAAACCCAAACCCAAACTCTCCTTAACTCTATCTCTCCCCCTTTCCCTCTCCCACTCTCACACTCACTCTCTACACAAAAACACAGAAAAAGAAAAAACACACACACGGGTTTTAGATATTTTTTTTAAATTAATTTTACACTTCTATTATCATGTGTCATGATGAACGATGTAACTTCCTAAATGGTTTACATTGGCACAAATACCTTTATTTAGAATCTAAACTTGTTAAAGTCTCCAGATATATTTTAATTGACACAGATAATTTTCAAACGTATAGTGAAGAATTAGCCGATTTACTAGTTTTGTTGGGAAATGAAGTTGACACTTTTTTTCGAGAGATGGTAAATTGTCCAAACATAATTTCCTACATAGCTTGCACTGATTTAAAAATAAAAAAAATCTTGAATATAGACGATTTCAAATTAATTTTTGAGCCTTTTTACGAACTTTCCCATAATTTAGTTGAGGTTCAACATGGTTTAGGAAATGAATTTTCTTTAATACCTTTTAGCAATTTTAAGGAAGAAACACCGACATGGTGGACTGCCTACAATAAAATTAAGCATGAGCATTATGATAATCTTCATAAAGCTAACCTTGAAAACGTATTGAATTGTTTAGCAGGGTTATTTGTATTAAACGCATTACATAAATGTAGTAAGGAATTTCTTTTACTAAACGAGATTATTGAATACCCTAAATATGAAAGGATAATGTATGATCGGCTTGTAGAAATTGACTCTGGTATTGAAAGAGCATTAATTGACTCTAATATTGGAACAACCTCATCAGCTTCGGATTTATGTATTAGAACAGAATTATTTGACTTTAAATATAGAATTGAAGAAGAAAGTGATTGAATAAACACACCTAAGTTTACAAAATTTTATTTACATTTATATCAAACAATAATTATGTCTGTTGATGATTGGAAACAATACATTTCATTGGTACCAAACGAAAAAATCTTGTTTAAAGAACATAATTTAAACGTATACCATGGCGCGCGCGCTATCGAGTACGGTTTACAATGTCGTTTATCACAAAATTGATTAATTCATTATGATTGCCATAGTCGCTCTCATAGTAAACGTCTGGTTGTGTTCTCACTTCTTCGTTGGCGTATCCAGAGCTATCTAAACCAAGAGAGGAGGCAAACTCTATGACTAACTTGCTATTCGGTAAAACATAGTAAAGGGGATAGAACATAAACCCATCACCTCCACTTGGCGTACCGTAGAAAGTTGCCGACTCGTAATTCTTACCAAGATAACAGAAACCTTCTGATGCCGAGTAAACCATGTTATCAATTAGAATGATGACCTTTCCGTTGAAATCAACCTCTCCAAGTGGGGTGATGGTCCACCATCCCTTGAAAATCTTAAAATCTGATCCGTATACTTCAGGTGGTAGAGTCTCGAATTCATCTTTTGTTATTTCGTTATGGAGCCATTGCTGGTGAAGACCAGTAACGTATTCATCTGTTCTGTATGCATTATTCCACTCAAAGAGCAGATCTTCTTTGATTAAGGGGCTTACGATGCCGTCAATCCAAACTTGGTAGAATCCTCCCGTGTTCCCTCTGATGTCTATGATGAGATATTCATAGTTCTCGACTTGGGGATAGAAATTCTGAAGGTCATCGACGTATTCCTGACCCCTAGAGCCAAAGTCTCCAATGTAGATATATGCTATGCTAAGATCCTCGAATTTAGTGAGATTCAGAAGGGAAGAAGGGTACACATATGGCATGGTTGCTGAGCCCGATTTTGTGGCGAATATTTTATCCCAGCTGTGACCTGTAGAGTTGAGTAACGTGAATACTGCGTTGTCTCCAAAGTTCATGGGGGTTATGCTCCAGAGATAGTTTTTTTCTCGCTTAAAATCATAGTCAAGATACCCAGAGTCATAACATGTTTTGACCGCTTCATCGATGGGGACGCCATTCACCTCTATTACAATGGTGTAATTGCCGTACTTTTTCTCCCATGAACTGTCGTATTGTTTAATGACATAGTTCCCTTTGTTATAGACTATCAGTATCTCGAATCGTCTCTCAGTGTTCTCCTCAAGATACTCATCGTAAATATCCATCCAATAATCAGCTGTATCTGCGACTTCCTGAGAGAAGACCTTGTTAAAAGGATCCCAATCCTCATGGATGGCTTGGTTTACCATCACTCTTGATGGATTCGAGACTTTGGTATGACGATTTTGTAGAGCCTGCATTACCGCCATTAACGTGCTCAGAAATTCTTTGTTATCCTGAGCATCCCTAATGCTATCCTCAAACTCGTCTTTGAGTTCTAACCAATTGTAGCCGTGGGTACGCTCTTTTACTGATAGATAGGGATAATTACTCTTAACAAATTCATAGAGGTGTTCAAAATCATCGAGCCACTCATTCACAGTCAGATCTTCAGGGTTAATGGGATTGATAGTAACCTCAAAGTCAATTTTACTCGAACCTGGCAGAATGCTAGCATAATAATATGTCACTCCAATGGCAACAATTATTATTGATGCACTGATGATAACTAGGTTTCTTCGCTCCAAGGTAATCCCAAATTTCCTTGCATTATGAGATTTTTTAATATTTTTACGCGCACGGGTTTTGACCGCGCGCGCAAATATTTATCTGGTATTCAATTAGAAGTTCAAGAACCTTAAGGAAACATCTCCATCTTCTGCTCTTAGGGAAACTTTCCCACCAATAGAAAAAGTAATCTGAGGAGTTGTATGACCAAAATCAAATCCATATACTACTGGTAAATGGGAGATTTCCCTTTTCGACCCAATAACTCTCCGTATTGTCTCAGAGTTCATCTTAGAACTAACCATCATCCTACCAATAACAATACCCCTAACATCTTCAAAACCAGACTGATGAATCAAAGATTGAAGATCTCTATCAAATGATACCGTAAAAACATCACTACTAAGTACATCGTCCTCCAAGAACAAGATCGAATCCTTCAGACATGGCATGTAATCTGTGCCATGAAGTAACTGTAAGGTACAAAGATTCCCTCCAAGCGAGATGCCCTCATCTTCTCCCTCTTGAATAACTTCCACCCCCTTGTTAGGATTAAAGACTCGTTCTTCTTGATTCAAAAACCAAGCATCATCACTCCATTCCTCACTTGGATAAATATCATAAGGCTCTTTATCGAAAAGACATCTCTTAAAATATTCAACTGTATAATCTAGTCCTAGTAGCATACCAAAGGTTGTGAAATGGGGCCCTGAGTATGTTATTAAACCTGTTTTAGCGTATATTGCGTTGTTTAATGCTGTAATATCGGAGTATCCACAGAAAATCTTTGGATTGTTTTTTATCAAATCATAATCTATGTGAGTTAGTAATTGGTTTGAGTTGAATCCGCCTATCACAGATAGAATCCCCTTTACTGTATCGTCCAAGAAAGCTGAGTGGAGATCAGATATTCGTGATTCTATACTACTTGAGATGAATTGATCTGATTCGTAAACATTTTCTCCAAAGCTGACCTTTAACCCTATTTCTTCTAGTTTTTTTGTCGCATATTGTATCAGTTGTTTACCGATCATTGAAAGACTTCTTGCAGGGGCTATTATTCTGATATTATCTCCTTGATGAAGTTTAGGTGGGAATATCGACATAAATAGAATAGTCTACGAAACATGATAATAATTTTTATCAAACCACTATTCTAATACTTCTATATACATAATTCGCGCTTACGCATCCTAAATGTATTAATTATACCTATTTATAGGGCGTGAATATTGTTCATAATCATCGGCACTTTATTTTATCGAAGAGCACGAAGAAATATTATATATCTTTACTTTTACATTAATTAATAGGTGAATTGTTGATTTTTATTACATTAGCCAAATTTAAACAAAAGCACCACGATTTAATTAGAGGACGAAAGGAAAAGTCTGAAGAAGAAATTGCTGAAATAGAAAGTATGATAGCTAAATGGCATGCGCACGCGCGGATAAAAAAATAAGTGGTAGTG
>JAEOTU010000139.1 GCA_016839665.1 Candidatus Hodarchaeota archaeon | reverse complement strand
TTATGAAGGGATTCACTGATTTTTTCTCTTTGATAACCTTTTTAAAACAGTATAGAAAGCTCAGGTTGATGAAAATTTTTGATAGGGGTTATTGTCCTTTCCGTGTAGCAAAACCTAATTTCCAACCAGGGTGTGTTCTTCAAATGAAAAAGGAGTCTCTTTGTTACACACGAGACAACAAACCACTAATGCTCCGAAAAACAGAGGAAAAGCAAGAGGAGTACTATTGTCCATTGGTTGCTTTCACCTTATCAACTAATATTTATACTGAAATAAATGGAATAGTTGAGTCTATTCTAGTAGTACAAGACGAGCAAGAAACCTGTATTAACTTATGGCCCATATTTTGCCAGAAATCCAAAATAACTAATCCAAAAGAAGGACCAGTTACAATCAAAGGGAAGGAAATTCAACAGCTCTCACAGAAAGTAAGGGATTTGTTACAAGAAATTGTACTTAATCTTATGTAGAACTGAAGAGTACACAAACCAATTTTTAAATGCTTATAGATTTTAAACGAGGCCTTCTTAAGCCTGAAGTCGGCTGGAAATATATATATTCGGAGATTTTCTCTAGATATCTTTAATAACTAGATTATCGAGATTCTAATTGATGAAGATTTTAGAAAGAGGTTTTTGTCCATTTCGGATAGAAAAGAGCAATTTCCAAGCTGGATGCGTTCTTCAGCTAGGAAAAGAAACCCTCTGTTACACCCAAGATGCACGGCCGCTTATCAGTCAGGAAAAGCAATACTTTTGTCCTAGATTGAGTTTTAATCTATCAAGAGAGATCTACGAAGAGATTGACCTGCTTGTTGCTCCAATGCTAGCAATTCAAGATGAGGAAAATACAGGCATTAACATATGGCCTTTAGTTACAGGAGTTGCAAACCCGAAATATGAGGCAATTACTAATAAGGGGAAGCAAATGCAAAAAATTAGCTCGCATTTGAAAGAAGAGCTTCAAGAAATAGTTCTAGAACTCACCTAAAATCCCTTGGGAGGTAATTATATTTTTAGGAACTCTTTAACAAGATTCCACATTGTCTCTTTTTGATCTAAAAGCTGGTGATCTCCATTTAATGGATGAAATGTGGCATTTTGATTGAATGCTGCGAACTTTTGGCTCCAAGATATAGGTACAACCTCATCAGATTTTCCATGAAGGATCAATGTTGGGATTGAAATATTCGTTTTTTCGAAATTAGGAGGGGTGTTTGCTGATATATCTTCATAAAAAGAATATGCTAGTGGTATTTCTTTATTGTGTCTGTAGTGGAAAACGGGGAGATGACCTTGTTCTTTCCAAATTACAGGATCCAGAATGGTAGAGATTAAGGAAGAAAATTTCAAAGCAGGTGCCATTAGAATTAGTTTCTTGATCTTCTCTGGATGTTTACTGGCATACCACGTTGAAAGAAGTCCTCCAAAACTCGATCCAAATAAGATTAGGTCTTTTTTTGGATAGTGCTTTTGGATGTATGAGTGAAGTTTTTCTAAAAGGTGAGAAGTTTTCAAATTTGTAAAACTCTTGATGTCGGGGATATAATCATAGATATCGAACCTGACGTCCACTGAAGAAAATTTATTCTTGAAAAATTGAGCTTTGTCTGATTGAGGTCCAGAAGCAAACCCATAAAGGTATAAAATCCTCATACTTTTTCCTTCAAATACAACAATAAAGTAGAATGTGGGAAAATAATGGAGGGAAAAGGACTTAAGTTTTTTTAGACGAATTCTTAGTCTTCTTTCCGTAGTATTTTTTTATCGACTTTTCCAACAGTTGTGAGTGGTAATTCCTTTCGGATTTCAATCATTTTTGGAACTTCATAAGGTGCCACCTTTGTTTTAATCCATTCAGAAAGATCCTCTTTCAACTTCTCTTCGTTACCGTCATATTCGTAATCAGGAGAAATTAAAATATAAGCTTTCACAAATTCGGATCCAGGACGATCTGGGTTCGGAACACCAATAGCAGCAACCATGTCAATAGCTGGGTGTTGGGTTAAGACATCCTCTAATTTACTTGAAAAGACCTTGAAGCCACTGACAATGATCATGTCTTTGGTCCTGTCAACAATTCTCAAATAGCCATCCTCATCAAAAATGGCAACATCACCAGTGTGAATGTATCCTTGTTCATCGATAGCATTTTTTGTCTCTTCAGGTTTTTTCCAGTAACCTTTCATGACTTGAGGGCCTTTTACACAGATTTCACCAGGTTCTCCGATAGCAACCTCTTTTCCTGTCTCTGGATCAACTAGTTTGATATCTGTATTCATGAGAGGTAATCC
>JAEOTU010000138.1 GCA_016839665.1 Candidatus Hodarchaeota archaeon | reverse complement strand
TGCAGAAGAAATCTTAAAAAGATAGGTGAGATTTTCATTAGTTAAACCTAATAGGGACATGACGGATCCGACGCAAGCCAGTCTCCAGTCTCACCATAGGCTGTTACTCGACAACCTCCACAGATGAAATGGTGTTTACAACTCCCACATTTCCCTTTCACCAGTGAACGATTGCGTACCTTTCGTAAAACTGGATTATTAATCCAAATGTTTTCTAGTCCATCTTTAAGTATGTTTCCCAAATGGACATGAGTAGCAGGAGCACATGGTAGGATATCTCCTTCTGGACTTAATCCACAATATGTAAGACCAGTTGCACACCCGCCTGCATATTCGGCAAACCTTCTGAACAGTGTTGTTGCAGACCTTCCCAGAAGTTCTTCGTGACGTTTCTCGAAACCTACAACAATTTCACTGATCGGAAATACTTCGTAATTTGAGAGTACTGCACATTGAGGAGCAAAATAAGTCATTCCACGCGTCATTACTGCTACTTTTTTTCCATTTCTGGCATAATTAACGAATTCAAGAGCAAGATCCTTCAAAACCTTCTTTCTTTCAGAGGGAGAAACAGTAAAATGGCTTAGGTCTTTTCCCCTCCCTACAGGAAGAATTCTTGATACATATACTCGCGTTGCACCTATTTCAGAAGCCAATTCAATGATTTTTGGTATATCATCTAAATTTTGATTCGTCAAAGTCACAGCAATGATTAACTCCTTGAATTGACCGATTTCAGCACATACTTCAATTCCACGAAGGGCTTTTTTGTGCGCACCTTTCATACCACGGAGTTCATCATGAAACGTTGCTTTATAGCTATCCAGGCTTATAGAAATCCCACTCACTCCAGAGGATATTAATTCATTTGCAATTGTATGATCAATCATTGTGCCATTGGTGGAGAGTGTGCATAACAGTTGTCGGTTGGAAGTACGTTTTGCCACTTCAAAAAAATCATCACGGATTAGAGGCTCCCCACCAGAGAAACTTAATGAAGCACATCCAGATTTTGCCACTAAATCGACTACTCTAAGTGCATCAGAAGTGGATAACTCCTTTGGAAAATTAACATCTGAAGAAGAGGTAGAATCTTGATAACAATGTTTACACTTTAGATTACACTTGTAAGTATAGTTCCAAACAACTGCTATTGGAGGCATGGTAGGCTGTGGTTTACTTACCCCAAATCTGCTTATCCCTCCAAGCCAAGCAATTGCTGAACGTACATACAGAGGATTAGCTGCAAAACGACGAAATTTTAGTTCATCAAGTCCAAGAACCTGCTTAATGAAAAGCTTGGCTATAAATCGATCAGGCTGACACAAAAAACAGGATGATGATTTGTTTCTTCGGCCTTCCATAAAGACCTCATTAATCGGTGATTGACGACATCTAGGGCACAAACTAACAAGACGATTGGCAAAATAACGTGCAATTGTGGATAAAGGACCTACTTCGAAGAGGTTTAACACTGAATTCTTTTGAAGTAACTGCATAAAATGTCGTCTCTGAGCCTAAGAAATCTAATAACCTGTAACCAACAAGTTATTATGAATTTATTTAAAATTATTCTCCTTATCTGTTCATATCAATAATTGGGAGGATAAAGACAAAACTACTGTTATGGAAAATCCTTTCTACGCATTGCAATCATTGATAAGAACAAAAATCCAATAATCAACCCGATACATATACCAAGGGAAAGAACTGGATCAAAATTGGGAATAGTAAAGTCAAAATAATTTACTAGGAGATACTCTGATGCAACAAGATAGATTTGGTTTGCAATCGAATATGGACTATTCTCCCCTGAGAATGTTCCAAAAAGAAACTGTCCGAAAAATGCCTCGAAGTAAGCAATGAGTAAACCATATCCTAGCGCATTTTTATCGATTATCACACCTATGAACAATAAAATCGTACCATAAACAACGACCCACATTCCAACAAACAACCACATTCCGAACAATACATCGAATTGCAATATAGAGAAGTCCTGTACAAGAATACCTAAACCGATGTAAATAAGTAACGCGTCCAAACAGGCAATAGCAACTCCAATGACAATGACTGAAATCCATTTTACTAGGATTATCTCTTCTCTTCTGACGGGTCTTGATAATAATTGACTAATAGTCTTATTTTCCTTTTCTTCCGCTATAGCTGAAATTCCTAAAATTATACAAATAAGAGGCAAAATTATGAAATTAAAAATGCCACCTACAGTCATCATATTTACATAATCTTCTA
>JAEOTU010000137.1 GCA_016839665.1 Candidatus Hodarchaeota archaeon | reverse complement strand
AGCAATATCTCGAGCCAAAGCTAGAAGTATTGAGAGAAAGCACCGAAACTTTACTGAATCTGTTGAAATTTCCATTGGTCTTCGTGATATTGATTTAAAAAATCCTGCAAATAGGATAAACTTAGAAGCATTGGTTCCTAATGATTTGGGAGGCAAATCCAGCATTGCCATCTTTGCAGAGGGAGATCTTGCTGTAAAATCAAAGGATTCTGGATTGACTGCGTTAAATCGCCAAGAAATCGAGACATTAGCCAAGGAGCCAAAGAACACGAAAAAATTTGCCAATGAATACTCATTTTTTCTAGCGGAACCTCCGTTAATGCCTATAGTAGCTAAGTTTCTTGGAAAAACGCTAGGACCAAGAGGTAAGATGCCAAAACCCATCCCTCCAAGAGTTGAAATTGATAAATTTGTCGAAAGATACAACCGTACAGTAAAACTAAGATTAAAATCAACTCCCGTTATCAATACAAAGATTGGGAAGGTTAATCAAGATAACAAAGTTCTAGCCGAGAATGCAAATACTATTTTGCAAACGCTAACTGGAAAACTCCCAAAAGGAGCAGTACAGATTAAGTCTATTAGCTTTAAAACAACAATGGGTCCCTCTGAAAAAGTTCAGAGAAAATGAGGATGAAAACAGATGGCAAGATACAAACACCATGCTAAAAAGATACGACTAGGAAAGAAAATGAATTCAAATCAAACTGTTCCAACTTGGGTTATTATGAAAACCTCGCGAAACGTAACGAATAACCCGAAAAAAAGACAATGGCGTTCTAGAAAAATTAAACCGTAAGGATAGAAGCGCTAATGAGTGAAACACCATCAGACTCAATAATCGAAGAAAGGCTCTATACCATTCCATTCAGCAAGGTAGTATATGGACGACGAATTCCTCGACCAAGGAGGACTCCAAGAGCAATGCGACATCTGAGAGCCTTTGTTAAGCGTCATCTTAGGTGTGATGAAGTTATTATCGACCCAGAAGTGAATGAATTCATGTGGGCTCGTGGTATTCAACATCCGCCTAGAAAAATAAGGATTCGTGCTGTAAAAACGGAAGACGACATTGTTACTGTCTACCTAGGATGACTGACTGTTTTTAATCTCAGTAATAAGCAAAAAAATTCACAAATTCTTTTGGTATTGGGAGTACCGAACATGAAAATAGAATTCGTTGACTTTCTAGGTAGCATACATATTGGAGTTAAAATGCTCATTACAGAAAATTTTGCATTCATACCAAATAATACCCCTGCATCTTTACAAAACCTCGTACAAGGACTCTTAGAAGTTAAAATCTCCAATATTTCGGATAATATTATTGGTTCTCTGGTAGTAGCAAATTCTTTTGGAATGGTAGTCTCGAACGTGATTTCATCAGAGGTTTTAGAGCAAATTAAACAGGCAGATCTAACAGTCTATCAAGCTTCAGAATTCTTTGCATTCGGCAACGTTGTTCTCGCTAATGATTATGGTGGTTTAATATCACCCATTATTCCACCAAAAATTAGAAAAGCCATATCTGACACATTAAATATTCCACTAGAAACAAAAAAAATTGCACAATCGGATTTAGTCGGAAGTCTTGCATTTATTACAAACAATGGAGGTTTGTTTACACCACTAGCTAGTGAAGAAGAAATCTCCGAAATAAAAGATATACTCCACCTGCAACAGGTTGGAGTTGGGAGCGTTAATAAAGGTTCAGAGTTTGTTGCCTCTGGAATGGTTGGTAATACTAAGGGAATTCTCATTGGACGAGCAACAACAGGGATTGAGGTAATGGAGATTACACGTTGTTTCTCTCAATGAATCGAAAAAATCTAATAGAAAAAACGAATCAATTTTAAAAAGAGTGGTAAATTGAATCAAATTGAAGATAAATCGCATAGAAATGGTGAAATTGCATGAAACAAAACAAATCTGTTAAAATATTTAGAATTTCAGGAATTTTCAAACAAAAGCGTCAAACAACACCATTTTCCAAAGAAATATGTGCTCTAACAGAAGAAAATGCTAAAGAAAAAATGTTTGCAGAATTCGGGAGCCGAAATCGTCTAAAAAGACGACAAATAAGAATTATGTCAATCGAAAAGATTTCACCTGAAGAAATTACGGATCCTTTTGTTCAAAAAATGGTTAGCACAGACTTTAAGATTCCATTTGAGGATTGATGAATGTCAACACCAACTATACCTGATGAAGTTCTGAACCGTGTCAGAAATCTCCAGGATGTAATTGACCAACTACAAACCAGTATTAATGCAATAGAACAACAAAGTACTCTTATTTCAAGTGCTATAAGTTCATTAAATGATTCAATAAAAACGCAAAATGAGCTAAAATCGAAAGAACGAGGAGACGAAATCCTAGTACCCATCGGGGGTTCGAATTTCATTTTATGTACGATAAAAGATCCTCAAAAAACATTTATTTCTCTAGGATCTGGAGTAACACTTCTTACAGAACTTAAAGATTCTGAAGAAAGGAATAAAAACCAGATCGAAAACCTAGAGAATGGTATAAAACGACTCCAAGAACAATACTCAAAATTCACTCAGCAGCTAAATGCTAGCAGACAGGAATTAATACAAATCCTTCAAGAACATCAAATTTACCTATAAAGCAAGTTAAAGCTTGCATAACCGTTTAGTTTTTGGAGGTTTTTATCAAAATTGTCAGCTTTGAAAAAAAGAATGAATAGTTTTCTTAGAAAAGTCTCCACATATGAAATCAATGAAAAAAATGTAAGGACAGCAATCCGTGAATTTGAACTGATCCTCTTATCAAATGATGTCTCCCTCACAGTATCAAAAGAGATTTCTCGAAAGCTTAAGACAAAAATACTCGGAAAACGTGCGAAAAGATTCAGTGATCTCTCAAAAATGATCCCAGTTTTCGCAAAACCCATTATAAATGAAATTATTTCTCCAAAAAAGCCATTAAATCTGATTGAAGAATTAGAAACTAATCGAAAGAAATCCACTCATCTGACCACAAACCAACCTCTGGTTTTTCTATTCCTAGGAATAAACGGAACTGGAAAAACTACAACCATTGCCAAACTATCTTACATGTTAAAGAAAAAAGGATTTCGGGTAGTACTTGCTTCAAGTGATACATTCCGTTCAGGAGCTCAAGAACAATTAAAAATCCATGCAGATAGAATAGGTGTAAAAATAATCACAGGTAAATATGGTAGCGACTCTGCAGCTGTAGCCTATGATGCCATTGCACATGCAAAGGCAAAATATGCTGACGTAGTGATAATAGACACCTCAGGAAGAATGGCTGTGAACCGAGATTTAATGGAAGAAATGAAAAAGATCTATCGAGTTACAGAACCAGACTATACTATTTTAGTTTTAGATGCATTAGCTGGAAATGATGCAACGGAACAAGCAAAAGATTTTCATAAAGAAGTCCCATTAGATGGAATTATTCTAGCAAAAATGGATGCAGACACTCGTGGAGGAGCATTAATATCAGTAACCTTTGCCACTGGTGGAGTTCCTGTTCTATATCTAGGAACTGGACAAAAATACGAAGATTTAACTCCATTTATTCCAAAAAACTATGTCGAGCAGCTGTTAGAATAAAAAGTAAGAATGTTCTAAGGAATAATTTTGTCGTATTAGAACTCTAATTCAGGATGTTCGTTCAAAACTTCCTCTTTAAGGAGTTCAGCTTGTTTTGAAGTTTTTGCTACTAGTAGATCAATAGTTTTGTCAGTAACAATATTAGATTCTAGTGATAAGGCCATTGCTTGAGAAATTGCCGTTCTCAATAAAATAGGAGTTACAACTGTAGAGTAATACGAAATCTTGGGATTTATGGCTAAAAATAACGCATCTAGATAAGCTTGTTGCAAATCTGTAATGATTTTGCTCTCATCTACGTCTAAAACGCTTCCATCAATCAGTTCCCCATTTTCCAGCACAGTATTGACCTTTAAACCGACTTTAAAAGGTTGAATTCCGAGACGAGCTAGCACTGATGCATGAGCCTCGGATACAGTATCACCAATTGAAAGCACCTTAGCTGTCTTACTTACCCTAATTTTTCCTTTTTCAATTCTCGTTTGTAACCCAATTGATCCAAGTTCGCTAATGATCGGTCCTGGATCTAGATTAGTTACACCCTCGGAGATAAACACATCAATAGGTGTTATTTGACCTGTTTTTGCAGGAGCAGGAACCTGATTCTTGTTCAAAAATTTTTGAAGTTTGAAAGGATTCGTATTTGTGAATATCAAAGCACAAGAACCGTTTACATGCGGAATTAGTCTTGAGATATTCTTTACATTTGCTTTTTCTAAAGCTAATGTTTTTATGGTATTTTTTGCCACTTTTATAGTTGCTTCGACCTCTCCTACTCTCATTAAAGATCGAATACCTTGAAGAGCCTTTGAACTAATTCCACTAAGATTCACAAGGCCTATTACTGAGTTTTGCTTTATTAAGGAAACTATCGAATCAATTTGTTCCAAATTTTTGTTGTGTTTGCTTTTTGATTTGGCCATTGAGATTGTCGTTATAGTTCACCTAATAATGCGCTTTTTCTCTTCTGGATCTTTATATTCTGGGTCTTTTATTGCATAGGTTCGACATGTGGGCATTTTTTTTTCCCAATTAATAAGTTATGTTAATTGAGCTTTAGTTAAGTTAGGGGATTGTAATTGATATTATTCTCATTTAAATGGAAAAATTGGTAATGTAAGTGACCCCTACATTTAAATTTTCAAGGATCAGCCCTATAACAGCTGTACGAAAATTAGGTTTGTCTTGACAGATATTTAGAACAGTATTAAGTCATTTGAGGGCATAACGATTGTAAAATTAGGAAAATAAGTATTTCATAAAAACTTAAAGTCCAGGTTCTTCCTTATCTTCCTCTTCACTTGATTTAACGAGTTTAACTGAATCTGCGTGAAGAACGATTGGAATGGTAACACTACTTGTTAGTAAATCAACGGTAATTTCTTCTCGCGCGTGATAAATAGAGGAAATTCGAGCTTGTGATCCTTTGAAAGGGCCATTTACTATTTCAACAATATCATTTTTCTTCAAACCTTCAATAACGGGTGTGGGTATTAAATGTCCTTCTAGTTCAGAAACAGGAACACGACCCAATTGTTTACCGATATAATGCGCACTCTCAACCGCTTGAGTGATATCTTCAACATCACCCTCAATGAAAAGATACCCCTGAATCTCTGTTACCAAAACAGTTTTGATATCGAGATGCTTTATTTCAGCACGAGTGGCAACTGCTTCCGCTGCATTAAATTCTTGACCTTTTTTTACTTTAAAACAGAAAATCCCTACTTTTTCCAACAATCTGACCAGATTCCTCTAAATTTGAGATAAATTTCCTTTGTCACAATAAAAAATTAATATTCGCGTTGTAGAACGACTACAAAAATCACAAATCGAATCAGCCAAGCAATTAGTCCTAAGATTCCCATTCCAACAACTGTAATCTTGATGACTAAAAATACCTCCGATCTATCTGGTTTCTTCGCAAGTTTTAGAATACGCTTTGCTTTTTGATAAAAACCTGCTGTTCTCATCCTACTACTTTCTTCTGCCATTTATATCACTTTATTCAGTAAGTTGAATCCATTAAAATGAGCTGGGGTTTAATTGTTAAAGACATCAATTCTTGAAGTAGTAGTTTGAATGCGTAAGATATCGCAATCTTAAAAATTCCTGTATCAACACTTCCACATACACTACAATAAGTTTGATCTTTCTTACGATCCCAAGTAGCAATTAGTCCGCATTTCTCACATATGAAAATTTCAGTCTTATCGGATTCTTCTAATAATCTCTCCTTCAATAATAGCGCGGCTCCATGTCCAATTAAACAATCACGTTCCATTTCTCCAAATCGCAAACCTCCTTCTCTAGCTCTCCCCTCAGTGGGTTGTCTCGTTAAAATCTGGATTGGCCCTCTTGCTCGTGCGTGTATCTTGTCTGCAACAAGATGGTGTAACTTCTGATAATAAGTGGGACCAATGAAAATTCGGGCAGGTAATTTCTGTCCAGTCATTCCGTCATACATCACTGATTCAGCATAAGGATGGAAACCTAAATTGCGAAGTTCGCTCGAAATATCTTCCGGATCTGGTGCTTCAAATAAAGTTGCATCAATTTGTGTTCCATTATAACATGCAACAATTGCACTCATACACTCAATCATCTGTCCTACGGTCATTCGACTTGGGATAGCATGAGGATTTATAATTAGATCAGGTACTACTCCATCTTCAGTAAAAGGCATATCCCTTTGAGGAACGATATGACCAATGATTCCTTTCTGACCATGACGTGAAGCGAATTTATCCCCTAGCTCTGGGGTTCGTTGATCTCTTACTTTAATTTTCACTAAAGTGCTTCCCTCGGATGTTTCTGTTAGTATCACTCCATCCACAATTCCTTTTTCTCCATGACGAATTGCAAGGCTAGTTTCACGCCGTTGAGGTGTCGAGGACTCTAAAGATTCTAATTCAATATATTCTTCTAGAAACCTTGGCCTTGAAGTCCGACCCACTAAAATATCGCCACCTCCTACTTCAATTTCTGGCTCAATTATTCCATCAACTTCACTTAGATGCCGGTAAACTTCCTTAGCACGATACCCACGAACTCCTTTTTGAGGTATCTCAAAACGATCCTCCTGTCCTCCAAGATACTTCTTTTCTTCACCTACATATGATCGGAAGAAGTGACTACGGGCAAGACCCCGTTCAACACTAGCACGATTTAGAATAATAGCATCTTCAATGTT
>JAEOTU010000136.1 GCA_016839665.1 Candidatus Hodarchaeota archaeon | reverse complement strand
TTAACTCATACTCAGTTAATGGTCAGGTTTTTTTGGTACAACGGTAATTTGAACAGTTATACTTTTATTGTATTAGTCAGGTATCCTATCTACCTATTTTGTTTATCAATATAACGAATAAGAGTGATTTGTGATGGCTTTACAACAACAATTTGACTTAAGTAATCTTATGACACTAATCTTATTGATTATTGCGATTGTTTTAGTTGCAATAATCTTATACGTTGGAACTAGACTACTTGCAGGAAAAAAGGAGACTGAAACGGGGTATATTATAAGACTTTTAGTAGTAGCAGCGATAATTGTATTACTTGTAGCAGTAGTTATTGGTGCTGTTATTGGAGCTGTTGGTCAATTTGACCCAACAGGTATCATTTCGGGAGCTGCAACTCAGCTAATACCTGTTTTAGTCTATCTGGCTATCGTTTATCTAATTAAGTACGTATTAATCCCTGAAAAAGGTGAAACGGAAAAATTTAACACATCGATCTGGATTGGAGTGATAACGCTCTTTTTGATTTATGTTTTTAATATCTTAACGACCCAGTTATTTAGCACTCCTATAATTGTAGGTGTTTAGAAGAGTACATGAAACTCTTCTAGTTTTTTTTTTATTTTCCTGTAGAATAAAATCTGGACATCTAGATCCAATCAAATTAGATAATTCTAGGGATTAATCATTAGAATTGGCGGTTTGACTCTTCCTAACCAGCTTATCAGAAAAATTCTAAGCTATTTACCTTAACAGGGTTAGCCATCTTGACGAAGAAATTTTCAAGATGATTAGAAAATGAACATGAAAACGACGATTTTCAATTACAAAGCTAAGTTATTTAACTGAACAAATTCTATTAGCCTTAATGTTGTAAAGGCTGGGTTCATATGAGAAGGAAACCATTAGGCTTTTCAGGACAGCCATTAGGTAGGTTGAAATCACTTATAGTGATATCTGATTGGGTTAACTTTACAGAGAACAAAACAGAAAGTTCCAAGTGGGTTTACAAAAACCAAGCCATTCAAACCATCGAAACATCTAGTGTGATATTTGTACCAGTAGATTTCTCAAGATTAATCCACAATAACCGTTCATATATATTACTTTACGGTGCAGGTATTTACTGGACTAAATTTTCTGTTTATAAAAGTGCGATCACCACAGATACTCGATATATTACTGGAATTGTTATTCCTGAAGAAAAATGGTTGGATAATCATTTCAACACCGAACCGTTCGTTTTTCCACCTCATCAAAGGTCTATGATAGTTGGTGAAGATTTACAAGAATTCTCTTTTAACGCCTTAAGAGTTCCAGAAGATCAAACTGGGTATTCTCGTAGAGCCTTCGGTAGAGGTGTCATTCTAGCTCAATTAGTTTTCCCATTCAAGGAACCCCTAGTTTTACTACGAAAAACCACTGAAAGCTACGAAGAATTTGACTCCCCCTTTGCCCCGATGCGAGTTTTAATTACAGAATTTGCTGACGGTGAGATCATAAACGAAATCGCACTTGAAAAAACCGATGAGGTTTATGAGGAGACAATTCCTGGTATTAGGAAAATTCGTCCAAACCTTTTAGAGATATTTCCTGGGATATGGACTAACGAAGTTTACCTTAACGGATTGCGTCGAGAAATCGCCGTACTCTCCAAAGATTTCGCTTATATTGGAGCTCCAATGATCCTTGATTAATTTCCTCTCGATTTCCTTTTCCTATGATAAAAAAAACCAGAGAATTGTACTTATTTTATTCCAAAGAGGTAGAATGAGGTTTTAAGCCCTCACGGATGGACTACTCTCGAGAGCCACTTTTTTCATCTTTATCTTGCTAAAGCAAAATCTTAAATCATTTCTTAAAAACAACTTCATTGACTTTTAAGGATCACTAAGGTTGTGACAATATTTGGCGGACGTTTGGACCGAAGACCAAGCTGATTTACTGAAATTTAGTTTACGCAACATTTTTGAAACTGTTGGTACAAAATACCAGTCTAACAAGTTTTATATAGCTACACCTTTCGATAGGGGCTATAGACAATTTGATATTGAGGGAGATAGCTTAATTGAGATGATTTTCAAAGCGACAGAATTGTTGAAATCTAAGAATTTCGATCGCTTAAATTTGGAGACAGCTGATGGATTACCTATTCTCACCATCCATTTAGAAGAAGGTCCTTCAGTAGTTGTTACTGATGTTGTCAAAGAAAAAGCTATTTGCAATATCCTTTTGTAATAATTCTTGATTATAGCATTAAAACTTCCTTTCAAAATTTAGGAAGTTTTGAGTTTCAACCTAAATAGATCAGTGTTTGCAGATTTTAAAAAATCAAATTGCAGAAAACCTAACTTTGAATAGAATTGAAGAGCAGCAGAATTATTACGCTGAACTCCCAACTCAATAGAATCTTTTCCTTCCTTATAACTCTCCTTAATCAAATAATTCATGACATTCTGGCCAATTCTGAGTCGTTGGTATTTCGTTTGGAGAACTATAGCAGTAATCCATAATGAGTTAATTTCCTCATTTAACCAAAGATAACCTATGGGGATCTTTGATGTTTCAATAACGAATACTCTGTGACGATTACTGATTATCGCTTTTTCAACATCTTCAAACCAACTTTCCCAATTCCATCCTTGTGGTACAATAGAGCCCATTTCAGAATGAGAAACCTTTTCTATGAATTTTAGATCCTCAGTGTTAGCTTTTCGTAGAGAAACAGGAGGATCAACGGAAATAACAATGGTGTGAAGGTCTAACATCTTTTGTTTCTCTTCTATTTTCTTCTAGACTCTATAAGACTAAATATTACTAGTTAAAAAAAAGATTCTTTTACCCAAATTTCGTTAATATAAATGAGACAATATTAAAGTTTCAAGTTGGCTACAAAAAAAAGAAAATAACCATTCAAATTAAACTGTTCCCTAATAGAGAAAGCGTGTGCTGTTACGATGAAAGTAAATTTCATTTTAGACATGGAGAAAAGTCTGGTTGGTAGTGGTGTATACTCTTCAGCCACCAGGCTAGCTAATAGATTGAAAGAATATGGGATAAATACTGATGTGAATGGAAAAAATCAGCCATACGACATTTATCATTTCCAGACCTCGCTTCCTCAATCTTTATGGAAAGCAAGAATACTTTCTAAACGCAAGAACAGAAAATATCACATTTTAATGACGGGCCATACTACTATTGAAGATTTTCGTGACAGTTTTCTTTTTTCGAATCGAATGGACTTTGTTCTTATCCCGTACTTAACGAAATTTTACTCTTATGCAGATTATCTTGTTGCGGTAAGCGAATACAATTCTGATATACTCCTTCGTTATGGATATGATCCCTCCCGCATAAAAGTGATATCTAATGGAATTGATCTATCAAAAAATCGTAAAAATCCTCGTTTAAGAATTAACACAAGAAAAAAACTTGGAATCTCTGAAAAACAACTTTTAGTGATCACAGTTGGTTTGTGCATTTATCGAAAAGCTCCAGATGTGTTTATTGAGGTCGCCCTTTCATCACCTGAGCATGAATTCTTCTGGATAGGAAGATATTTATCGCTAGGTACAATTGCGCATTCTTCATTCCTTCGTGAAACGTTTCGTTCTGCTAGGAAAGCTTCAAACATTCGTATAACGGGGTATGTATCACGATTGACATTAGAGGCACTTTGGAATGCAGCTGATATCTTTCTCTACGTGAGTAGAGAAGAAAACCAAGGTATTGCTCTTCTTGAAAGTATCGCATACGGTAAAGTTCCTATAGTCCGAGATCATCCTGTGTTTAATTGGCTAACACCCGAAAAGGACTGTCTTAAAGGGAATACCGTGGAAGAATTCTCGAGTCAGATAAATAGACTCGCGTTGAACCAAAAATTAATGAAAAAAATACAATTTAACGGTAAAAATACCTTGAAAGCTCATGATATTAATCAATCGGTTAAAAAACTCGCCGATCTTTACACTGAAATCGGTTGAAGCGGTTGTAATCAATATAGGCTTGAATGGAATTTTACCTATTTCAATGCTTTATTTGCCCAGTAAAGTATACCAATAAATCCAAAACAAATAAGAATAAAGAGACTGAATCCTGCAATGTCTACAAGTAGATTTCCGGGGGTTGGTGTTTCCGTTTCGTAAGATTCACGTTCAGTAACTTGATAATCAATCTCCCCAATAGGATTTTCTCTTCCGACTAGGAAAATTTTGATTGTATAGCTTTTATTCGTTTCACTCTCAAGATCAACATCGATATTTATCTTATAAAGACCCATTTCTTCGTAAATTGTTAGGTATCCACTAGAAAGATTATCATCTATAATACCTATTAAATTTAGTCCTCCAACTTTCTTTCCTGTTTCATTGTTAAGATGAATCGAAAAATTGATCGTTTTTTGTCCTCCTTGCTGGATTACAAGTGATTCAGATGAACTAAACACCACGAGATTTCCTTCAACCTCAATAGAATGACTGATTTCTAACTCCTCTTGGTCCTTTACTCCCTGTTCATATGGTGTATTCCACCGAATCCGAAAAGCGTATGTTCCACTTAGAAGATGAGGATTAATAGGATCTAACCATAAAACCGTCTTACCAATATAATGGTAATGTATTCGTTGAGAAATGTCTATTTCAGTGGGTGTTTGGTCTAGATTATCGAGAAATATTGTCAATTCTAAATCTTTCATTGGAATAGAAAGGTCTGATGAGATATTACGATTTGGGAAAAGGGTTTTAAGAGTATCATTGAAATTTAAGAACTCTAAGGTGATATTTCCATCCAAATATTCTGTAAGATAGTAGCTTGATGCAGGCAAATTTTCTTCTGTGATATTTATTTTATATTTAACAGGGGGAAGATCCAAGGGGATAATGAATTCTAACGGTTTGCCACCTTCACCATTTTGTTTTATGTTCGTTCCAGTAAGAATGATTGAAAGGTTTGCTGACAAATTTCCGAATATCCCTCTTTCAGGAATTTTAAAATTAAGAGCCATTGTTGAGGTATTATCAAGTGGGGAATTGAAGTGACCCTGTAAAATTGTCTCTCCTGTTGTATTACCAGTCTCTGCTGTCTTGTTGAACGGGATAAATCCAAATTCATTCCACGAAATGTATTCTTGTGATTCCCAATTACTATTCCAACCATAACTCACAGAAACGAGACCCATACTACCCGATCTTAAGAATTCCAGATCATACCATTCACTTTTGGTTGAATTTCCTTCAAGAAATCCTAGAAGGGTCACATTGTCCCCAGGTGAAATCGCTTGAATATTAGTTTCTTGTTCGAAATATTCACTATAGACAGAAGTATTACCAACAGTTTCGTTGGTTGTCCCCCGTAACATATAGATGTCTTGAATAACGTAATTCATTGTTTCATTGACAATGAATGATACATTGATCAGCTTCGTATCAAGACGTACTGCTGCTGAATCAATTTGATGGATCATAAATACAAAAATCCACGAACCAAAGTATATTTGATGTCTTGGTAGCTGGATTTTGATGGTTGCATAATTATCAGAAATGCCGTCTACTGGATTTTCAACTTTAATGTCAAATGTACTTGACAGATTTTCACGAAAACCTCTGTGAAACCAAGTGGAATTAACGGATCCTGTAAGATGTCGTGGTTGATTCGAAAAGGTGCCAGTAATTTTCTCTGTTGTTACAATATAGTTCACTGTAATATTATCTATCAACCAGTAAGCAGTAGTTATATTCGTAGCTATACTATCGTCTTTTAGAATGAATCTAAAGGTTTTATTAATAGGGGAAGGAGTTTCAGGCAGTTCAACCATAAAAAGCCCCGTATTTTGCCATTCATGGGAACCTTCGACAAGTGTTACATTTTTCCATTCAGAAGCTGAAGCTCCTTTACCCCAGTAAGAGAATACTAATGATGGAGGAACTTCAGCTAAATAGCAATCATCTAACCAGCCAATATAGGTGTTACTAAAGCTATTAAATATTGCTTTTAGAGCAGTAGTAGTATCAGGAGTAATCCATCCTGAAATACTCATGGTAGCATACCCCTTCTCATCAATTACGAAGCCCTCAGAGTCAGATGGCGAAGTTTCACTGATTTTATGTCCTGACACATTATAGGCCTCAAGTTTCAACCTCCAATTATTACCACTGGTAACTCCAGTAGCTTTCGCAGAAAAAGTAACCATACGACCCCCTGTCCAGTTTGTTATATTTTGATATAATGTAAGTCCTGCTGTTCCATTAATACTGGCATAGTGAATACCTTCTGAAGCATTATTAGAATCTGTCTTCACAATGACATTACCAGTATCACCATGCCAACCTGAGGTTGTTCCTGTTTCGAAACTTGGATTCACTAGTAAATTCTCACCTTGGGAAAGATAGTCAAATGAGATTTCATATTTTTCCCCATATGGCAAATCATCTGTTTCATAAAAAATTTCATCGTCATCCTCGTCCGCGTCTGAAACCTCGGTAAGGTTGAGGTAACCTGATGTTACCTCCACAAAATCTATACTTTCATTTGTCCAATCCGGAACAATTGGATTGTCGAATGAGGGATCCTTGAAAATATCCTTATATTCACTAAAATCGAAAGCAACTTCACTAATAGGTGATTCTAGTTGCCACTCAAGAGACCCATTCATTTCATTACTGGAACTATTCGCAGTAATTGTTACCCATTCACCAGGGACATAACTATCTTTATCAGTTTGTAGTGTTGTATTCCCATCAATAACTTCATTGTTTACTTTCGATTTGGGAACTTGATGAGGAATATTACTTTCCAGGTCAGCCCTAGTCAGCATTGATTCATCAGATATCTCGGGAGATGTTGAATTTTCCGTCATTAAGCATAAATTCATGATATTTACAATAAATAGCGTTAACAAGATTACTGGTAGGATTTGCTTGAAGATCTTCATTGGTTTCACCGTACTGATGCTTCAGGTTATTTCTCGAATCACTGGAATAATCTCTCCATTAAGGAGGATTAAGCCACAGAATTCCAAAGATGGGTCTAACTGGGGGAGTTTCTCTTGGTTTTTTTAAGTTTGTTTTATAAGTTTGAGATGAGTTAAACTTAAGATTATAGTTACTTTCAAATAATTGAATAGGATGGCAGAGCTTAGAGAGAAACTTAACCAAAAAATAGCTCGAGGAAAAAACGCTTTAACGGAAAAAGACTTTGACCTTGCCATTCATTCTTTTGAAAAGGCTGCACAGATTGCAAGTGAGGCCGTGCCATCATTAAATAGTATCATTGGTATTTCCCATGCTTATATCGCGTTAGCTTTTGGCCAAATGGGGAATCGTGAGGCAGCACTAGAAAACATTAATACTGCAAATGAATTTTTCCCTGAAAATCCAATCAATCCTATCGCCTTTGCGTCAGTTTTGACACAACTTGGATTAGATTTTCAAAAAATCAATCTTTTTGTGTGTTCCATCATTATTTTGAAAAAAGCTCTGAAAATGGCGAGACAACAAACAGTAGAGGTTGATTTAAAAACCATAACAACAGTTGCTCGCACTCTAGCTTTTTCTTACAGCAAAATTGGTAATAATACTTCCGCTGGTAAATTATTTAGGATCGCTGCTGATTTAGAAGATGACCATCAAATTGCCTTTGATCTTTATCTAAATTCAGCTTATTTTTACTATCAAGATGGAATGAAAGAATATTCTCTTAATATCCTACAAACTGGTTTTGATAAAGCTGGAATTCTTAATGACGAAAAGAAACAAGCTCAAATTGCTCGGTATCAGGGATTCATTTCTCATGAAATTGCCTTGGATTATCTCCAAAGAGATCATTTAAGCCAAGCAATTGCATACAATGAACTCTGTTATGAAAAATTTTCTTTTATCCAGAATTCCTACTTAGCAGTGAAAGTCCTCTATGAAAGAGCAATGATTCTTGAGACTACGGGGAAAGTGTGGAAACGAAATATTGTATTACGGAGCATTCTTGAATATGATATTGAGAAGCAAACTGAGGAATATATTGTCAAGGCTATTCTTCTTTTAACAATTCATGCTTTGGAAAGAAAACAGTACTCTGAAGCCGCATTTTTCATTCAACGGATTTCTGACTCGCAAATAGAACATTTAAATCAAAATCTAAGTCAAAAAATTAATGAACTCAAAGAAATCCTCAAATTATCTCTACAACGAGAGCAAATACATACTGATATTCAATTTTCTTTAAAAGATCTTGAACTCCCAGTGGAGGAAATTATCAAGGAACCAATGGCACTGTCTCAAGAAATCAATATTCAAGATAAAGGACTGGAATTACTTGCGCCAAAATTAGATATTA
>JAEOTU010000135.1 GCA_016839665.1 Candidatus Hodarchaeota archaeon | reverse complement strand
TCTGACATCAAGCAGCTTGATAAAATGGTTTATACTTTATATGGTTTTGAAGATCAGGTAGCCGAAATAAAAAGAGAAATCACCCTTCATCAAACCTGAGGGCAGATTTTGACAAACAGAAAAAAAATTAATGAATTTTCCAGTAAAAGACAGAAAGGGATCTATGAAACTCCTTATAACACGGCGCGCCATATGGTGGAATTAGTCCTTCCCCATATAACGATTCAATCAAAAATTCTGGATCCGTGTGCTGGTGACGGTATATTTGTCCAAATACTCACTGATAGCGGGGTTAACTCCTCTCAAATCTTCGCTCATGATATTGATGAAAAGTGTATCGAACCTTTGAAAAAGATGGGAATTAATGCAGAATGTAGGGATACTCTCCTAGATGAATATCCTAAAATGGATATTATCATTGGAAATCCTCCTTTCAAATCACGACGGAATAATATCTACATGAAAAAATATCAAAAGAAACTTGAGGAAAAATATGGATTTGTCGGATTATATAATCTTTATTCCCTTTTCGTGGTAAACACAATCTGGCATTTAAAGAATGGAGGAGTTTTATGTTTTATAATAGAAGATGCTTTTCTTACAAATCGTTATTATTATCGTTTCAGGAAATTTCTCCTTGAGAACTGTAAGATTTTGGAGATAAAACTTGCTCCATGGCGGTTGTTTCACGGTAGTAACGCCGATGTACGAACAGCAATCATTACATTACAGAAAAGGAAAAAAATAAGCCCTTTAAAGAAAATCTCACTTGAAGAGGAAAAAAATCAAAAAGTGAGGCTTATCGACAGGTTAGCAGACGAGAATGAATATAAGAACCCACCAAGAGTACAAATTGTTCCACAAATCGAGTTTCACAAGATGCCAGACCTGAAATTTTTCGTGGGGGTTCCAAAGTCAATTATTCGATTAGTACAAAATCATTCCACAAGATTTGGGAATATAGCAAAAGGAGGAACAGGTATTTCAACTGGAAATGATCATAAATATTTAAGACTCACTGAGGAGGTAAAAAACAATCCTAGGTGGGTAGGTTTTTACAAATCAGGTCAACGAACTCCTTATTATTATAGAACTCCTTATTATATTGAAAAAAATTATCAAAAAAACGTTATAACTGACCCGAAAAATTTCCTTGTTCGAAACGAGCAATTCTATTTCCGAGAAGGAATCACATGCTCTTCTGTTGGAAGACGGTTCTCTGCTGCATATCTACCTCCAGGCAACTTGTTTGGCGTCAATGCTAACTTCTTTTTTGATAACAAGGAGGACTTATTCTTTTGCTTAGGATTCTTAAATAGTAAACTTGTTCAATACCTCGCTAGAAAGGTAATTAACCGATCAAATATCATTGCCACAAGTTTCCTCAAAGAAATTCCATTTATTGTTCCTAATATTGAACAAAGAGCGGACGTAGCAGCAATTGTGAAAAAAATTGTTAAATCACTTAAGAAGAATCCAAAGTATTGCTTTGATAATGAAGCTGAAAGAATTGACAAGACAATTTTCGACATGTATAGAATATCAGAAAAAGTGAGAGAGGAAATTTTGGAGTTTTGTGCAAATATCATGGATATGGCATGACAGGTAACTTGATTTCGTAGTATACTTTGATTATTATGGTTTAAACCTTGAACACTTCGTCCCCTGGTCTCACTCTTTCAGGGACTTTTAGACCAACTTTCTGACCTGCAGAAGCAGACTCAATATCGGCACGATCGATTTGCATGGATTCAATTGTCATCTCAAAATCGGTCGTAGTCCCTTTGATGGCGATTTTGTCGCCGATTTGCACCGATCCAGCAGTAATATCCAAGACACATACACTTATTTTTGAATAAAAGTTCTCAATATTTCCAATTTTCTCTGACATATTGAAAGGCTCCTTCTTTTTCAAACATTTTACTCATTATTACATGGCTATTCATAAAGCTTTTGGTGTACTCAATTGTGCGTTCAAAATTACCAGCAGTCCTCGGTGTTCTTTAGTGGAATACCGGTGCAGAGAATTCTCTCTTGACTCGTAACTGAACGTTAGATAACAATTGATCTCAATTCACATCATTTTAGCAATAAAATGACCCATATCTTACGTATTTGCTCGTTGATTGACATTGAAGGGTCTTCAGATAGAAATTGATATGCTTGAAGAATATTATCCAAATCTGACGTTTCTAGTATTGCAGATGCAAGCTCTAATGTTTCTTTGATCATAAATTGTTTAAATTGAGGTTCTAAACCGTTCATAACTCTTCTATCTACCATTTGGAGAGCAGGTAGAAATTCAGGATTTTGGCTAAGAAAGACAAATGAAGAATCAATAGCTAGAAAATAATCATTACCATAAACAAATTCTAATTTTCGTAATTCATGAGTACCAAAGACTAAACGGCGGGCATATCCCCCAAATAAAGTTTTAATATAGCCGATAATTACAGCCAAATAACCTGCTAATACAACATCCCTCTCAACGTTCCATGCGAAGGGTAATTCACCCCCATCAATATGAGAGATTAAAACCAGACCTGTAGGGACAATTCGACTTGTGAGAGTCTCATGTCTTCGAATATAATAGTGAAGTAATAGTAGCTCGTTAAAGGAAAGTGCTGAGAAATTTGAACTTGCTTTGCTACAAATAATAGAAATCTTGTCTTCTAAGAGAGGGTTTATATTTAGAATGATTTCTTGGAAACTGTTCTCAACTGTTATTTTCTCCTTTTCATTCTGAGCATTGGAAATACTATGAGCAAATAGAATTGCAGCTTGCCCCACTAATACCGAAGCAATATGTTCCTCCATAGCCTCAGGTAATCCTTCTTTGGCAGCAATGAGTTTGAGGGTAAGTGCTGGGTCAGAGCAAATAAAAAAAAACTGATTCTGGAGGGAAACAATAAATACTTCAGATAGTTTAAATCCAGTACGGGACTCAATGGACGCTACAGAATCTTCACCAA
The DNA here is from genome assembly GCA_016839665.1 of Candidatus Hodarchaeota archaeon. The sequence goes on along the minus strand of JAEOTU010000135.1, from coordinate 2,000 downwards.
AAATTTCTTGAGCGATTTTACCTAAACCCTGTAAAAAATTGACAGTGAACTCCAAGAATTGGTCGTCAGGATTTCCAAAAGACCATGTTACACTCTGTCCTTCTACAAAAATAGCCCAATTCTCATCTACTCGCATGAGAATCAAATCCAATTGAGAAATACCTGCGTTTACTGATTGAGAATCATAATCGCCCGAAAATTCGTGCGAAAATATTTCGTCTCTGTATTTTTTTCTTTGATATGCTAATCTTTTTTCCTTTCATGACGTGCTTATCTATTAAGGTCTCTAAAGCTAAATTCTCCAATTCTTGAGCTTTAGTTTCTAGTATTTCTTCAGTGATTCGTTTCTTGAGAGATTCTCTTAAATCATCTAGTACATTTTCTTTTACATTGAGAAATTCTTCATAGAAATCTGGATTCATTACTAATTCAGTAAAAGGAGCATCTATTGCCAAAAAATACTCCTCGCCATGGACGAAAGTTAAACTTTGAATATAGTTTGTCCCAAAAACCAAGCTCTTTGGCTTTGAATCGAATAAGGACATTAAAAATGCAATTATAATGGCTAGGTAACCAGCAAGAACAACAGAATCCTTCTCGACATGATGATCAAGCGGAATTTCCCCCCCAGACATGTGAGAGAGAAGAGCCCAACCTTTAGGAGAAATTGGCTGAGTTAGCTCAGGTTGTTTCCGCAAATAGTAGTGAAGAAATAAAAGATCATGGAAAGAAATCATAGAGAAATTACTTGCACTTCTTCCAACGATTTTATCAATATCCTTACTATAATCATCTGAAATGTCTAAGATGATGTTCTGCCAAATTGACTCAAGGTATTCTCGTGTTTTTTCATCTTCGACCTCTGTGATACATTGAGCATAAAGCATGGCTGCTTGACCTACCAAAACCGCGCTCATGATCTCCTGAACCTCTTGGGCAATACCACCATGCGCTTCGATTAATTTCATTGTAACAGCGGGATCACTCAGAATCAAAAAGAATTTATTCTCTAAGGAGACAACGAAAACTTCAGATGAACGAAATCCAGCACGTTTTTTTACATCAAAATTGATTTGTGCGATGCCGTGCTGGCCGAAGAGCTCTTCCCCTATTTGTGCAAGTGCTGTGAGAAAATTTATTACAAAGGTTAGAAATTCTTCGTCGGGATTACCAAAGGACCATTTAACATTTTTACCCTCAACAAAGAGTGCCCAGTTTGACTCAACTTGCAAAAAAACCACACACCGATTCGTTGTCTTAGCTTGGGAATAAGAGAGGATTGATTTATATTATCGTCTAATTTTGTGCAACTTTTTCAATATTTTTCCTGTTTTCATTATCAAGCAAGCTTAACTTTTTTAGTATTTCTTTATAGAAGTTTCTATATCGTATTTGTTTATAAATTTACGATTAAATACTTTTAATTCATTTAGTCTAGCATAAAGGCTAGGATGGTGCAATTGATATGATTTCAAACCAAGTAAAAAATCTAAAAGGTTCACCAACAATGAAATTTTTTACAATGGCAAAACAAAGGGAGCGAGAAGGTCACCCTGTTATTCATCTCGAAGTTGGCCAACCAGATTTCCAACCTCTTGATGCAATACAAAATACCACAATACAGGCTATTCGAGAAGGAAAAACAACTTATACAGTCAGTTCAGGCATACTTGAACTGCGTCAGGCTATAAATCAGCTTTATCTCGAAGATTTTGGATTGTCTATTGATCCTAATGATGAAATAAAGGTTACAATTGGCGGTAAGCAGGGAGTATTTGCGTCTTTCTATACAGTTTTAAACAGGGGGGATCAGATAATCCTTCCCGAACCATATTGGGTAAGCTATCCAGATATGGCACAGTTAGCGGGAGTCAAATGCATATCTATTCCAATGACATCAGATTTCTCTTTAAATCAAGATGAAATATTATCTAATGTAATTAATGAGAAAGCAAGAGCTATTCTGATTAACTCTCCCAATAATCCTTCTTCACATATCC
>JAEOTU010000134.1 GCA_016839665.1 Candidatus Hodarchaeota archaeon | reverse complement strand
GAAATCTTCCTCCATCCCTTAGCGTTTGCTGGATACATCGGTCTACTGCTAACAGGGCTGAATTTAATTCCTATTGGACAACTCGATGGCGGCCATGTCGCTAGAAGCCTATTTTCAGAGAAGAATCATCGATTACTGACTTACATTAGTGCTGGGTTGATGGCAATTATAGGATTTTGGTTGTTTGCTCTTCTAATTCTTTTGATGTATTCTCAAACTGGTCACGCTGGCCCTTTAGACGATTTATCATCAGTCACTCCTAGTCGCAAAATAATCGCTGCTTTATCCATTCCCTTAGCTTTAATCTGCTTACCAATTCCCGCAGATATTTTCACTCTAATTTTCCCCTTCTTTAGTTAGAATAAAGGATTTTAGTAAATTATAAGTCATGATAATATGCTTTCATTTCGCGTTGCTCACGATCTAATCGGCTTCCCTTTTTATTTAATCGTGCACGCCCAGTTTCAGGGTCTCGTCGAAAAGTAATGTCTATTCCTTTTAAGAAACGATTAAGGCCTTCTCGTTTCGAGAATGGGCCGAATGTTTTTCCGTCAAATCCCGGTTTACCTTCAAACAACATAATTCTATCAGCTAGCGCTTCTGCAATCTGTATATCATGTTCTATGGCAATGCAAGCTGCTCTATTCTTGGATATTATATGACGAATAACACGTGTTGCATTTAAGCGTTCTTCAACATCTAAAAATGCACTTCCCTCATCGATAATATATAGATCGGCTTTTTTTCCTAGACAGCCAGCTAAAAAGCATCGTTGTAACTCTCCACCACTCAAAGCACTTAGAGGTTTATCTAAAAGGTGTTTAATAGAAAAAGGTTTTAGAATATAAAGTTTATAGTCGTTAGATCCAATGAATGTATTTGAATAGCGGGATAAAAATTCACGTACAGTTCCTTTGAACTTCCGATGTAAGAATTGGGGTTTGTATGAGATCTTAGCAGTTTTCAATGTTTTGGCCAAATGATGGGCAAAGGTCGTCTTTCCTAGTCCGTTTTCCCCTAGAACACCAAGAATTTCCCCAAAGTGGATAATTCCCTGATTTGCAGCCAATGTAAAGGTTCCCAGTTGTTTTTGAAAAGCGGGATAATCGATTCCTGGAACTCCTTCCCATTGACGTTCTTTAACTACTCTTGTAAAGATTATCTCTTTGCTTCGAATCCTAATATTTTCATCTTTCAGTTTTCCAAGCAAAAAATTGTTGATACCTTTTTTCACTGAATATGCTAATCGAGAGATCACACCGAATTTATGGGGGTCTCCGTAGAAAATGTAAATTAAGTCGCTTTGAAAATCAAGAACAGCAATATCGTGTTCAGCAATGAAAACCACTTTTCCTGCTTCAGCGACTTGTCGAAATATTTCAGCGACTTTTATTCGTTGACGAAAATCAAGAAATGTACAAGGTTCATCAATAAGGTAGAAATCAACATTTTGTAGTAAAACCATCCCAATTGCTAGTCGTTGTAGTTCTCCTCCAGAAAGCTGTCCTGGGATACGATTTAAAATGGATTCTAGTTCCATCATTTCTATAATTTGATCCTTTGAAAATAATCCATCTTGATTACACTTCAATATGAGTTCTTGGACTGTTTCAGGCTTGTTGATAAGCTCTGTGAATACTTGTGGCTTAAATCCAACTCTCTGCGAGTTGTTTGTTAGATCATTTAAAAATTGTCGAAAACTAGCAACGGATACTTGAGAGAGAAAATCAAGAGAACCCCTCTCTGGATTGCGAAAATCACCACCATTTGGAGATTTTTCACCAGCTAGAATTTCGAGTAAAGTCGATTTCCCAATACCATTTACGCCTAGCAAACCGATGACCTTTCCAGGATTAATTTGCGGGACACCATAAAAACGAAATCCATTTTCATCATAACAGTGGACTAGGATCCCTGCAGTATCAGGATTAGGGAGGTTAACTACATTAATCGCTCCTGGGAAACATTTATTGATACAGATGCCACAGGTTCCTTTTTTAGACATTAGACAGGTCCTATTGTTAATAATTGGCTTTCCTGTATCCTTTCTAATTGTGATGACATTCTTTTGCCCTTTCTTTACAAGAGGGCAATATTTGAGACAGGCGTATCCGCAAAGGTCAGGCTTACATTTGTCATAATTTAGGTTTATTATTCTGATGTTTGCCACACTACCATGCGATTTGTCTTTATCTGTAGAATGTTCTCTAGAATTAGTTGTAATATGAATACTGAGGTCAATTATTCTCAGAAGAAGAGAGATTATAATTTGCATTAAATAAATTCACTCAACATGATAGATGGAATTCTCCCAAAACCTCAATATTATCACTTGAATATCCTCAATACGTTTGATAACATTCATTTAGTGAATAGATATTTCGCTGAAGAACACACAAGCACAATTAGTAGAAAAGTTACGAGTTAACGAAGTCTGTGGAGATCGAAAATTCAGTGGAACCAATAGCTCACTTAGAATGGACTTTGGGAATAGGTTTAATTTGTTTAGCTCTATTTAACATGTCAG
>JAEOTU010000133.1 GCA_016839665.1 Candidatus Hodarchaeota archaeon | reverse complement strand
CAATCTTTACTGATCCTAATGGGCGAGTATTCTTTTTTGATACTGCTGCGGATGAAGAACGGATCGATATTCCCAAAAATTACTGATATTGATTCTTGGAAAATAGTGCTAAAATCAGTTATTACCAGGATAGAGTACTCCTAGAATACTACTACTAATAATAATACTAGTCTTTCAATTTTTTATTCTAGTGCAATTTCATCCTCTTTTTTTATCGAATGTTTTATACGGTGAAACCGTTTACACTGCGGACAACGCTCAATTCGTGTTTTAACAAGAACTATTCCAAAAAAAGGCCGATCATAAATACTACCACACTCTGGGCATTCTGCTTGCCCCATTAACATGTATCCTATCCTTAATTTCCCATAGTACAGTTTATTTGTAAGCATCAACATTATCCCCACCATGATTACAACCCAAAATGACAGCAAATAAATCCAGATCATATTTTCTTGTAGGTTAAGTACATTAATTGCATAAATTGGAAAATTAGTTAAAAAATGAAAGCCAAATCCATAGAGGAGGCCACAAACGTATTTTTTGCGGAAAATATAATATAAGCTGCCGTATAGGAATGAACCATGTAAGAAACACACACATAATCGTTCTATTAGAAATCCACCCAGAAAGTACCAGGGGAGAGTACTAATATACGGATCCTGAGCAAGTACCGATGCTAAGAACCAGATTTCGCCAGTCCCAAAACCAAGGCCCGCAGCAAATGCATACCAATGTAGTTGATCAAGATCAGTCTTTCGAAAAAAACACAGAGGAAGAAATACTACTAATTTGGATGATTCCTCGGTTACTGGAGCGTAGAAATTCTTGACGAATCCGTATATATCAATATTGGTAAGAAAAGACCGCATAATCTCATCTAATAGTAATCGTAATCCGAAGTATGCGAAGAAAAAAACGGGAATATTTGCTAAAAATAAGAGAAACAATACCAATTTAATTCTGTTAGGTGATTTAAAAGTAATTATGCCCCCGATGAGACCAAGAGCTAGACAAGTTGTAACAATAGCCATGAGAGTAATCCCTAACATGGTTGAAGTGTTGAATTCTTCCTGTAATTAAATCTTTTGTGAAATTAGCTATAATTATTGCGGGGAAATGTCAAGAAGATAGTCGACTACTTAAAAACACACGGTGTTAAGTTTTCAAGAGAAAATGTACAAGCAAATGGGACAGGGAGTGCGATATTTACTGATCCTAATGGGCGAGTATTCTTTTTTGACACTGCTGAGGATGAAGAACGGATCGATATTCCAAAAAATAGCTAATCTTAGACTGAAATTTTAACTGGCTTGAACCTCTCTGACACAATTACTTCTATTTCAGGACACACTTTTTCCATAAGAGCTTTGAACTGTTTTAAATCCTGTTTATTGCCATGAATAGGGACTGCTAGTTTTGGTTGTAAGTTCATGATCATTGCAAGTGCTACTGCTGGAGAGCACGTCGTTGCTGTACCAGTGGGGACAAATGCTATGTCAGCTGAGATGTCTTTATGCCTCCAATAACCTGAGTCACCTCCATGGAAGACCTTGATTCCCCCAAGGTTCACTAGATATTGGGTTATTGGACCTACGTGAATTCCAGGTAGGAAGACCACCTCATTATCATCAAATTGGTGTGTTGAACCTGATTTACCTGTAGTTATCATATTTGAAGGGATACTTTCTTTGAGTTCTTCTGAAGAAAGAATGTCTGCTACCACATGAGTTCCAGTCTGTTTTATTATCTCCAAAGCTTCTTTATTGCTGAAATGGTCCCAATGATTGTGGGTGAAAAAAAGAAGATCAAGGTGTTCAATTGCTGGTATCTCTGCATTGCCAAGACTCCTACCTGGGTCGATCGCAATTACCAAGGTTTTCGATCTTAGGAAAATTCCGCTGTACCCCAAAAAAATGAAAGCAATCTCGTTTGCATCTAATTCAAGCGAATATAAAGATTGGATCGCTTCAACTTTCCTCTGTGCCACTGCTAATCCCTTATTTTTAATAATCCCCAAAAAAATTGATCTTATTTCTTTTTTTTGGATTTAAATCAATGTATTAGAATCACCCACATTTCCCCTATCTTAAGCTTTTTAAGGAAATGTTAGAAATAGTTAACACGATGTTAGAAATAATTAACTTTTTGTGGTGCAAAAATAATTGATTAAAGTCGAAAATTTATCCAGAAAATTTAATGGATTCACTGCGCTAAATGATATTACCTTTCATGTTGAAGTCGGAGAGGTTTTTGCCTATCTGGGTCCTAATGGTGCTGGTAAAACTACTACTGTGAATATATTAGCAACATTGATAAAGCCTACAAATGGTAAAGCGACTGTTGCGGGATATGATGTTACGAGAGAGGGAATGAAGATCAGACAATTGATAGGATATGTATCAGAGGATTCTGGTCTTTATCCCAGTCTAACAATTATAGAAAACCTTAATTTCACTGGAAGGTTGTATCGAATCAATAAGCATGAAAGGAAACGTAGAATTAAGGAATTGATTGATTTTTTCGATTTAGAGGAAAAAAAAGACGTTCCTGTTTCAACCCTCTCAAAAGGGACGAAACAAAAAGTCAATTTGGCTAGAGCGTTGATGCATAATCCACAGATTCTCTTTTTAGATGAACCTACATCTGGCCTTGACCCGTTCATGGCAAAAGAAGTTCTCAATTTGATCCAAAGCCTAAAAAAAGAAGGGAAAACGATACTGATGACGACACATCTTTTAGCACGTGCGGAAAAAGTGTGTGACTCCGTAGCACTCATTAACGCAGGTGAAATTCTCTGTGAGGGAAAAATTTCCCAAATTAAGACCAGATTGAAAACCTCTTCACTAGAAGATGTTTATTTTGCAGTAATAGGTGAGAATCATGATTGACGTAGCAGCAGCAATCTGTAAAAAGGAATTAAAAATCCGCTTCGGGTCAAAGCGTGTTCTTCTGCCAATGTTATTCTCCATCGGAATACCAATGCTAGTATTTATCCCCAGATTGTTGGAAACATTTTCTCAAACAGAGCCTGGAAGTGAATTTATCCGTTTTATGTTCTTCTTAATCATCCCTGCTATGGTTACGACGCTTGTTGGCATTAATTCGTTCATCAATGAAGTAAGGTGGAAAACAATCAATCACTTGCTTGTAGCCCCTATTTCTGAGAATGAGATTTTTCTTGGTAAGAGTATGGCCTGCATCATTGCAGGATTAGCTACAGAAGCGTTTTTGTCAGGACTGGTTCTTTTGTCTCTTAACTCGGTAGACCTTTCAATAATATTACTATTATTTGCAATTGGGCCTCTTTCCGTGATTCTAACAACGTTTATTTTTATAATAGGAACATCCAGGTTTCCTGCGATTGCAGAGGGAGGTGGGGCTATTTTAATGCCCATGGGTGGATTATCGGTCATTTTCATGATATTTTTCTTATTAATAGAGATTTTAAAAATGAGCATTATCTTTGTTTATGTCATATTAGCCTTGACCATTACGATCCTGGTATGTGTGACTTATTTCGGAGCTAAAAAATGGTTTAATGGAGAAAAATTAGTCCTTAGTATCTAAGAGGTTGAGAAAATGTCTATTGAAACTCAAAAGCAAAGATCTTTCCCTCTAATAGTTCCTACTTTAATCGGTTTTGCGAATATTCTGATAGGTGTTTTTGGATTGTTTTTGCTTGGAGATCTATTTTATCAATTATTGAGTGGTTTCCTTATCATTCCTGGCATATTAATCTTACTCTATTCGTTTAAGGAGTTCAAACATCGGCGAGAAAGTCAACTGACTATCAAGCATGATGAACGATCCGAGCGTAACAGATTAAGGGCCGCTGAGCTAGCCTTTAGATTCTTTTTCGTCTCCCTCTCGATCTTGATTCTTTTAAATGCAATGAATGTAATAAATGAAATCATCTTTGTTGCCGTAACTGGGCCTATAATTGCGGTAGGAGTTACACTGTATTATCTTGGTTATTATTGGTTCGAGCAGAGAGGCTGAGTGAAACTCTCATGAAAACCCGGATTAAAGAGTTTAGAGCACGGTATGACTTAACTCAGAAGGAACTTGCTGCTAAAGTGGGTGTGAGGAGGGAAACTATTGTGTTCTTAGAGAAGGGTAAGTATAATCCTTCTCTTAAACTCGCACATAACAT
>JAEOTU010000132.1 GCA_016839665.1 Candidatus Hodarchaeota archaeon | reverse complement strand
ATTGAATGTAGAAAACTCTCAACAAGAGCCACACCCGATATTCCTGATATTCCAGACCCTTTGAAATATGAATAGAAACACAATATTATTTAAATAATAGGAAAAAGAACTCTGTACAAGTATTAATCTGGTGTTGAATACATGACCAAAGATATTTTCGCTCAATATGATCCTATCGAAGAAGCCCTTCAAGAGGGAATTGATCCTGAAAAATACATAATTGGAACTTATATGGTTCAACTTGGTCCACGAATGGATCCTTGGTATCTAGGGAGAGCTGCAGCATGTGAACAATCAACTGGTACATGGGTACCCGTTCCTGCGAATACACCTGAACTTCGCGCTAAATTCGGAGCTAAAGTAATTGGGATTTATGATGTTCCAAGCCATGAGTTTGAAATTCCGGACGATGTCAAAGAAAGAAATTTTATTTATCAGATTGCATTTCCTGATATCAATCAAACAGATCAAATCGGTCTTATGCTTACTGCTACCATTGGAAATATATCAATGGGTGGGAAACTTAAACTACTGGATCTTCGGTTTCCAAAAACATGGATTAAGAATTTTCAAGGGCCGAAGTTCGGCATTGAAGGTGTTAGGAAACTACTCAAAGTTCCTGATAGACCGTTACTAAACAACATGATTAAGCCTTGTAGTGGTTGGACTCCAGAAGTAGGTGCTCAATTGTTTTATTCAGCTGCTTTAGGTGGGTGTGATATTGTCAAAGACGATGAACTTATAGCGGATATGGATTACAACAGAATAGTTGATCGGGTTCCTCTTATGATAGAAGCTGTAGATAAAGTTCGAGACGAGACGGGAGAAGAAACGCTATATACTGTTAACATCACGGATAAAATAATTAAGCTTAAGGAGAATGCTCTAGCAGTTCAAGATGCAGGGGGTAATGCACTAATGTTGAACTACTTGGTTGTCGGGCTTCCTGCACTGAGAATGTTAGCAGAAGACCCAGAGATAAAATTGCCAATTCTTGCTCATATGGATTTTGCAGGAGCTTTCTATGAGTCACCGTACTCTGGAGTTTCTTCATTCTTAATCATGGGGAAATTGGCTCGATTAGCAGGTGCAGATATCGTTGTATACCCAGCTCCCTATGGTAAAGCCCCTTTTATAAAGGAAAGATATATTGGAATTGCGAGAGCCCACCGGTATCGAATGCATCACCTTAAACCTACTCTCCCAATGCCCTCTGGTGGAATAACACCTGGTATGGTCTTGCGGGTAATGCAGGATTTAGGAAACGATATAATGATTGGAAGTGGAGGTGGAATCCACGCTCATCCTAAAGGCCCTGTCGCTGGAGCTAAAGCTTTTCGACAAGCAATCAACATTGGAATGAAAGATATGGCTGCTGCAAGTGAAGACTTCGAGGATTATGTAGAAGACCATGAGGATGAATATCCCGAGCTCGCACAAGCGATGGAAGCTTGGGGTGTCTCAGATACGAGATTTTAACCCCTCTTTCACTTCTTTTTCACTTAGCAAAAGAGAAATGATTCAGTAATGCTTTCCCCCTGCTACAGGCGGAAACACTGCTACTACATCCCTATCGGTTAGTTTGGTTTCAAGACCATTTAGGAATTTGATGCTCCTTCCATTTCTTAGGATTTGAATCCATTTTCTGAGTTCATTATTCTCGTCAAAAATTTTGTCTCGTAAAGAATCATATTGATTACAGAGAACTTCTAAAAGTTGAAATATTGTTGTTCCTTGTTCCACTTCAATCTCTGTTTCACGTTTGTTTGTTATTTGTTTGAAAGACGCAAATAGTCTTACTGTCGTTTTAATGAATGTTTGTTCATCTTTTACGTTAGTCAAAATTGTTATCTCATCAAGATTTAATGGCTTTCTTCTTCTCTTAGCTTTTTCTTATCTAGTTTCATAACTGGGGTCAGTGGTAACGAATCTCTGAACTCGATAAACTTTGGAACGGCGTAGGATGGAAGTTTTTCTCTACAATATTGAATTATGTCATCAGTAGTAACTTGTTCTTCGTAATCCCCCCTTAATGCAACAAAAGCTTTGACCCTTTCGCTACCAGGTCGCTCAGGGTCAGAAACACCGATTACTCCTGCAACACTGACTGCGGGATGTCCATGTAATACGTCATCAACTGTTTGTGAATAAACTTTCATACCACTGACATTAATCATATCTTTAATGCGGTCAACAATGTGAAAGTAACCATCTTCATCCATTTTTGCCACATCGCCAGTTGCTAACCAACCATTATCTAGCAAACCATTGCCTGGATTTGGCCAATAACCTTTCATCACTTGTGGCCCACGAATCCACAATTCTCCTGCATCACCAAATGGTACTTCTTCACCGCTCTCAAGATCAACAATTTTGACCTCAGTATCAGCAACAGGAACCCCAACGGATCTTTTCACTTTTGGCATAAAACCAGTCACTTTAGAAAGCCCTGATGGATTCATATGAGTAACAGCACATGCTTCGGTCATACCATACCCTTCGCTTAATGGGGTGCCAATTTTTTTCTCCCATTTTTCAGCAACATCCTGAGGTAAGGCAGCAGCTCCGGAAAAAAAGAATATTGGCATTTTCTTTAGGTTCGGATTGTCAAGTAATAACATATAATGGGTCGGTACGCCCCCCACAATGAACGGACGATGCTCATTGATTATATCAGTAATTAATAAAAGATCTCGTCCATCGATTAAAAACCCACGTAATCCCCATGAAATCCCAGCATGCAATAAAAAATGTCCCGCTTGATGAAAGATGGGGAAACAGATTAATGCTGCAGCTTTCCCTTTGATACCTGCACGTAAAGGATGCATCATCCACTGAATTGACTGGATCACGTTTGTCGTGATGTTGTAATGAGTTAACATCGTTGCTTTAGGAACTCCCGTCGTTCCACCTGTGAATGGGAGTAAAGCAAGATCTTCGGTCGGATTGATTTCAACAAATGGAGGTTTACTCTCACTTTTTTCAATTAAATCTTCTAATCGTTGTAGATTAGCTATATCGGGTAATTCTTTCATTTCAGGGATTGAATAATCAGGGAATATTGGTACAGGGGTATAAATTACATTTCTTAATTCTAATTCGTCTTTAATTGCGTCTATTCTCTCAAGTCGTCTATATGAGCAGATTACAGTTTCAGCACCAGATTCTTTAATCTCATACAATAATTCAGGGGCCTTATGCAAGATACTGAGTGGGACATGCACAGCTCCAAGTTTCATGATTGCATAATCAGCTATGATGAACTGTGGGCAAGAAGGTAGAATTGTTGCTACTCTATCCCCTTTTTTCACCCCTAACTTGTCAAGTGCAGTTGTGAGTTTATCTACTTGCAACTTCAGCTCAGGGTACTTGATGTCTATTCTGTAATCTCCCGCAATGAAAGTGCATGCAACATTATCTGGATATTGTGTTGCAGCATCATCTAAAAATTTACTAACGGGTATTTGAGGGTAAGGTTCCATAGTTTTCGGAAGTTTATATGGCCCTACTTTGTAGCTTTTCACCCAGGGTTTTTCTGAATACATAATTCTATCACCTGTTCTTTAGAAAGGAATAAACAGACATTTCGGAACGAATTCTAAGAAATCTCTTTTATTAACCAATCTAATCCTAGTTCTGTGAGTTTGTCTGGAGTCGGTATTCCGTCATTATTCCAGCCCCTATTCGCGTAATAAGCGTCTAGGAGAGGTTCCAAATTCACCGTATGTCCTTTTGCTGGCCCCTCAGGCATTGGTTCTTCTAATAAGCGTTTTGGAAGTGTATCATCAGCCCTAGTCAATCCCTCTCTAATATTATAGGCTCTTTGAAGATTGTATATTCTTTCACCAGTTTTTCTAAAGTCATCTTCAGAGAATTCAAATCCAAATAGAGTTTCTATCATAGTAGCCCAATCCTCACCAGTTAAAACCATGCCCATGAACTTACAACCACCAATTGAATCGAAAACACCAAAGGCATCTTCATAGTCCTTGAGAATTCTACTATCCGCTGGAGTCGCTTCTAAATAGTCACTAAGATCTCCATCTACGAGAACGAAAGGCATCGATAAAAAAGTGGGTCCTTCAATGAAAGAAGTTATATGATCTCCTCCTCGGTTTGCCGTAGCAAACCCTAATCCTGTTATTTTAGCTGCTCGACTGTCATAAGCTGGTAATTCGAGACCTTTGACATGCATTGCGAATCTCTCTGATCCCTGTCCTAGTTTTTCGGAAATTGCCTTTGTCCCCTCTGCAAGTAAATCTCCAAGCTTTCCCTCTCTTTTACCAATTCTCTGAACAAGCTCAAGCATGACATCTGCATCGCCAAATTTAATCTCTAATCCATCAGTATCAGTTAGAATTCCTTTCTCAAAACACTCCATTGCGAATGCGATCGTAGCTCCAGCGGATATCGTATCTATACCATATTCATTGCATAGAAAATGAGCATAGGTGATTGCCTCCAAATTGTCGATGTCACACATACTACCAAGAGAACAGAGTGATTCATATTCTGGCCCTTCTCCCTTACTGGTATATGGGCCTGATTTTATTTCAGAAATCCTTCCACAGTGGATGGGACATGCAAAACATGGCTTTCTTTTGACGAGTATGTTATCATTAATCGCTTCACCATTAATTTTCTCTGCTCCCTTAAATTGACCAGTCTGGAAGTTCCTAGTGGGAAATCCTCCTTTTTCATTGACTAAATCAAGCATTGCAGCAGTTCCAAATACTTCAAGGGTCATTTTTAATAGGCTTTGATTGACCCAGTCGAATCGTTTCTTGGCTTCTTCTTTGTATTTGACCTTATCAGAGACAGTAACTTTTGCTGTACCCCTTGAGGTAATTGCTTTTAATTTTTTGGAACCCATAACAGCTCCTAAACCACATCTTCCAGCCGCACGGCCCCAATTTGGCTCATCTGCGTCATTCATGATGGCTGCATACTTTACGAGTTTTTCTCCCCCAATTCCAATGCAAGCGACATTGAACTTCTCTCCGAGTTCCTCTTTAATCAATTTAGTTGTCTCAGATGTATTTTTACCCCATAGATGGCTTGCATCTCTAAGCTCTACTTTTCCCTCATCTGTTACTAGATAGACTGGTTTTTCAGAAACACCTTCAAAAATGACTCCATCGAACCCTGATCTCTTGAAATCTCGTCCCCAAAATCCACCTGAATTAGCATGCCCCCAGAATCCTGTGAGGGGAGATTTTGCTACAACTGAATATCTTCCAGTACTAGGAGCTGAAGTTCCAGTCATTGGCCCAGTCATAAAAATGAGTTTATTCTCAGAACTCAAAGGATCTATTCCTTTGTTAACCTCTTCAAAGAGATATTTCGTAGCCAGTCCAGCTCCTCCTAAAAACTTCTTAAGAGTTTCATCATCTGGAAATTCTTCTGTTATCGTTCCATTCGACAAATTCACTCGTAAGATTTTACCCATATAACCATACATTTTGAAAACCTTTTATTTGGAGTATTTAATTTAAATTATCGTGTTTTTAGTTTATTCTATTTCGTTAATTTATTTAGCTATTGCAAAATTCAGAATTAGTGAACCATTAAGAGTAACTCTTAAATCGTTTTTTCACATTATCATCAAATTACTGATAATTAATTAAATAAGGAGAAATGAAAAAATGGGTAATGAAAAAATTATATTCGGGGAACAAGAGTGGTTAGATGCCTATGTGATAAGTATTAACGAAAGTGAAGCATATGCAAAAGCAGCTGAAAAGTGGGAAGGGGATTTTGTGTTTGTTACAATACCAGATGGTACGGGCACCTTAACTGAAGAACGAAGAATGTATGTGGATCTGTGGCATGGTAAGTGTCGGGGAGCTTATTATGTGACTCCCGATAAACCTGCTCCAGATGATGTCGAGTATATTTTCTCCGGCAAATATGCCGCATGGCTTAAAGTATTCGCAGGGGAACTCGATCCTTTGAAAGGCGTCCTTCAGCGGAAATTTAAGGTAGAATGTGGTCCAAGATCAATGGCTAAGATGTTACGTGCAGTGAAGGCCTCACAAGAACTTGTAAAATGCACACAAATGGAGAACGTGGAGTATCCATAGTTACTTCTTACACTTTTAGGAGCCTACAAACATGTGGGATTTCACTAGCCCAAGAAAAGTAGTATTTGGCGAAGATGCTTTAGAATTCCTTTCTCTCAAATCATTCAAGCATGCTTTCATTATCACTGATCCTACAATGAAAGAGTTGCATCTAGCCAAAGTCGAAGATCAATTAAAACAAGCTAACACTAAAATAACAATTTTTGATGAAATTCCAGGTGAACCAACATTTGAGATTGTCGAGAAAGGAGCCAAGATTCTAATTGAATCCAAACCTGATGTAATAATTACGTTAGGGGGGGGTAGTGTCATGGATGCGGCAAAAGGGATGTGGCCGATCTGGGCTGAACCTGAAAGAGGCCTTGATGCAATTGAGGGTCTTGATCCTGTGGGAGATTTGGATCTTCGAGAAAAAACCAACTGTATATTAATTAACATTCCAACTACAAGCGGAACAGGCAGTGATGCTACCTGGGCGACGGTATTAACTGATGAATCGGGAGAAACAAAAAGAAAAGCTTCTTGTGCCAATCGTGAACTTGTTGCAGACGTCATTATTCTTGATCCACTTTTAACGAAAACTCTACCTTCTCATTTGATGGCTGGAACAGCCTTTGATGCTCTTTGTCACTCGATAGACGGTTACTTGTCTGATTGGCGAAATGATTTTTCAGATGCCTTATTGAGGCATGCGTTCAAACTCTTATGGGAAAACCTTCCAATCGCATTCGAACAATCTAAAGAAGGTGAAGCTAGCTCTGATTTAAGAGAAAAACTTCATAACGCAGCTACTATGGCTGGTTGGGGTTTCGGAAACTCCCAAATAATCTTAGCTCATTCTTTGGGCCATAGTATAGGAGCCGTGTTTAATATTCCTCATTCAGTAGTAATTGGGGCATCTTGCTTGTATTCATTAATGTATAACAAAGATTCTGAACCACAACGGATCGCTGACTTTGCCCGTTTAGCTGGGTTAACTGGAACTTCAGATGGGGAATTAACTGAGAAATTTATTGACGAGTTCCGAGAACTTCTCTTAAAACTAGGTATGCCACTTTCGCTGAAAGACATGAAAATTACTAGGGAACATTACGAAGCTAATCGTGTAAGTTTAATCGAATATGCATTGAATGATTCTGGTACTTTATCTAATCCAAGGCCTTTAGATTACGAGGATTTTGAAAAAATCTTTGAGCATTTTTATGATGGAAAAGCGATCAATTTTTAACAATTAAAACTCATTTAAGATGTGAGGTAAATTCAATATGGATATAACTCCTGTTGAAATTGATAATAGAGAAGAAGCCTTGGTTCAACGAACCACTCAAATTAAATCAATTAATAGAACTGACCGCATAAATCAAGAAATGATGAGATTTGATATTACAAAACCCTCGCTATTTCGTTGGATACTCATCATCGGGATTGCCTTAATTCTAAACATTGAATGGTTAAATGCAACTGGTGGGTTTGGAATTGTCATTTCATTCTGTGTCATTATCATAGCATCCTGGCTTTGGAGTAAAATTGGCTTTATGATCCTGAGTAAGACAGTTATAAGAGAATTTAATGAGTTCAATTTACAATTTGGAGAGAAATATTCCGAAACATATCAAAAAATAGGGCGTTCTAATCCAATTCTTCGTGTATTCGGGACGATTATCTTAAGGTTTTCAGGCTTTAGATTATCTAAATATAATGAATATTATCTAGAGGCAGAAGTTAAAGACGTTGAGATTGGTAAATTTAAAGACTTCTTCCGTCTACGATTATTAGACGTTGTATCTTCCTGTCTTGGTCTAAGTCTTTTAATAGGTGTATCCTTAAGATATCTTCTTGAATATATCAATAAGACCTTTTTTATTGGTTTTACATCCCTCGATCTAATTGTTTTCCTTTTTTACTCGATAGCGATGTCACCTCTTTTCGTTTTTTGGCTTATTCCTGTAATCTGGGTGTTCGAAGACGCACAACTTCGTACGGTAGACATTGATAGAGGGGTAGACAGTGATGAAATGATCATTAAAGTGCGAAGAGGATTGTTGAGTAAACTTTTAGGATGGGGTGGGCTGTTGACTGGGTTAATTTATCTTGCAGATTTATCTACTACTCTCTATGGCCCAGATGTATCAATTGTATTCAAATACTCATGGGCTTTATTCATCCTAATTTGGTTTCTATTAACTGTAACTGGAACTGCTTATTTAACGACTGTAATTTATCTTGCTCGATTTCACGAGAGAAATGTCAATGAATTTCGCAGGCTACTTTCTAAAATCATTCCAGTAGGTGTTACAGTTGTCAAATTAGAAAAATTAGCTGGAGAAACTCACGAAATGCCATACTATCCGAAGAAACAAAAATTTTCTTCAGTCACTAGTCCACAAATACTATGTTTGATTTGTGGTTTCCAGAATGCCCTTTCCTTTACATTTTGTGGTAATTGTGGAGAAGAATTAATAGTTACAACACCGCAAATGAAGTTTTGCTTAAAATGTGGAACACGTAGAACACCATCACATAAGTTTTGTGAAAAATGTGGAAACCGATTTGATTAAGGGAAGTAGATGCACCTGATTTTAGCTCTAGTTAGTAAATGGTGAAAGTCAAATGAATTTCATGGAAGAAAGAAATTCAATAAAGAAGAAGACTAGTAATCGAAAGCTAAGATTCATCCGAATAAGAGTTATTCTTGGGGAAGCTTCCTTAATTCTAGCATTATTTTTCTTTTTTATTGTACTTGTCATGACTTATCAATTCATATTTTTAGCAGAGGAATACCCTTTTGCTGAACGAACTCTAATTTATGCGAGAAATTGGGTCTTATTCATATTATTCGCTTTTGGTGGATCCTTTATTGGTTTTGGAAGAGCTACACCCTTTTCAGGAAGAAAATTTGATCCAACGTTTGAGATCGTCCAGCAAAAATTTGGTAGCTTCTTTTGGCGCTATTTTATTTTAATTATTGGCATTCTTTTTTCCCTCTATGCGACACTCGGGATCCTGGGCATTGTTTTATTATGGGAACAAGGGGATATCTACAGTTTATTGTTTACACACTTCCCATTCGATATTCCAACAACTATTTTCGGAGTTAGGTGGATCTATGCATATTTTCTTTTGAGTCCCAATCGCTTATCTTATTTTGAAAGAATCAAAGATAAACCAATTACATCAACAATTTTAGATTTTCCTTCAATAAAAAACGTTATTTTTAGCAGGGAGGTTCCAAAATTTGAAGTAAAAAGACCAAGCTTTATTAGATGGATACTCATCCTGATTATAACATCAATACTTAATTTAATGCTCTTTTTTTTCACCTTCTCTAGCAACTTGTTCCTGACATTAATAATTGTCTCTGTTGTCTTATCCTTATTCTGTTGGAGATTTTTAACCCCTTGGATAACAAAGTTTTTCGTAATTAACCCGTTGAAACAGTGGAATGAGCAAATTGCGCTATATGGACAGTCAAATCAGAATCTATCTCGGAAATTTAAGATTAATCCTATTAAAATGATCTTTTTGTATCTTATCGGTTTGAACCTTTCTCTAGAAAATAAGTATTATTTAGAAACTGAACCTAATCATGTTAATTTAAATGATATTAGAAAAATTTTCAAGGAAAGGGGTTTAGAATTAATCCTTACTTGTATGGCTGTGGTTTTCCTTTTTTTATATAGTCTTAACCCAGTTCTAAACATTATCAATATTCAGGAGATTGATCCATATTCAACACTGGTTTATGTCTCATTTGCGTTAATTTTCTCTCCCGTTTTCATTTTTTGGTTAATCCCAGTTATGTGGATAGTAAATGACCTTAACATTAAATCGGTTGATAGTAAACAAACAGTAGTTAATTTAGTGGACAATATTAAGACAAGTCAATTAGATCGTTTTCTCGGTATTGGGGGACTATTTACGGGAATTGGGTTTATCGCTCTGTGGCTTGAAACTTTTCCTGAAGTAAGTGCTTATGCGGGGAACTGGCCTAACGCAGGTGCATTGATTTTCGATGCCCTTCTTACACTTTTTATGGTGGTATTCCTTTTTGCTGGAGTTGCCTATATTGTTGGAATTTTATACTTAACTCTCAGCCATCAAAAAATCGTAAACCGCTTTCGAAAAGAATTGTCAGAGCTACTGCCAGTTTGTACTACCCTGGTTAGAAAAGCGACTGCAGAAGAAGAAGAGATATTTAAAGAAGCCGTTTCGTAAGTTTATCCAATGTTAAATAGAAAAAGAGTAGAAGCAGTTGATGTAACTGTTTCAATTTGGTGATTAGGAATTCTAATCGGAGGATCTTCTGGGGAGTTTTAATCGGCCAGATTTGAAAAGGTAAACTCCTGTTCCTGCCACTGCACCTCCACCTAGGATTAAAGCTCCGATTAAGAGTATTTCAGTTGGGAATCCAGGAGTCGTGCCAGCATTTTCGTATTGAATAGTATAGGGTTCAGTTACAGAAGTCAATTCCATGTCATCAGTAGCCGAGACTATGAAAGTGAGGTTACCGCTACTTCTCTGAACTTGAATATCAGCATAATAGAAACCAGTTGTGTTGTCGAAAATCATGTCTATTGTTTCGTTTGTGTCATCATCAAATTGATAGAAAATAGTACAATTAACGATCGAACCGTCATCGGTAACATTAGCCCAAATTCGGATTGTATTCTTATCTTCCATATCAAGAGGTGAGGGATAAGGCATACCTTGGACTTCAATAACGGGACCTAAACCGCTTGAAAAACTAGTGGTATAAATTCTTGTTTCATTTGATAATCCTGAAAGATCATACGCACGAACTTTATAGGTCAATGTTCCGTTTGCCGAAGGTACGAAAACATCAAAGAAATACAATCCTGATGTGGTATTCAATGACATCGAGTCAACAATCCACTCAGTGCCTTCTGAAAATCTATAATAGACCTCTGCATCAAAAATTCCACCTGTATCTGTTACGTCAGCATATACTCGAATTGAATGTCCTCCAGAAAGATCCAAAGATGAAATATGTTGCTTAACGCTGACATTAGGTGGTAATCCATCTGAATAGTATTGATAAATTGATGTGAGCTTTGAATTCCATAAATTATCTGTTAAGTTCATATAATAGTAAGCTGCTGTATCGTTATTTGTTGCAGGAATTATTGCTTGATACTGATAACCTAAGGGTAAGCCATGATGAGAAATTTCAATTGAATAATTTCTCACCGTACCAGAATAAAATTCTGAGAAATCTTCGATTTCTAGAGTAAAGTTCCCTCTAGTGAAATCAGATTGATTAAGACCTAATTCGAATAGATCAATTTCTCTTGTAACATTTTGTGTTCCGTGTTCTCGATCATGAATCATGAACACTCTTCCATCATCCAATCTAAGGCGGATTCGTAAATCTGTGATCAACTCATGAGTGATGTTCAACCTTAATATTGCTGTATCCACTAAACTATGGCGAATTATTTCAAGAGGGATATAACTCATAGATTTATCTTCTATCAAATAAGGAAGATCAGTGATAATGAAAGTCTCTTTATAGTCAATTTCGTTTCCATAATCAATCGTTGTTGCGCTGCTAGATGTCCAAGAGATCTGATTGTCAAAACTGTACCAGATTACTGGTTGTCTTAAATCTGAATAATCAGAACAATTAAAGAGAACATGTACTTCTGTATAATTACTAATTATCGAAGGATACAAGAGGAGATCATCAAAATTAGGTGCTGATCCATCTGAATAATAAAAGTTTGAGGAGGTATTTCCTTTATTACCAAAGAAATCTTCTGTTTCAAAGAAGTACTCGACAAAAGCTGTTTCATTTGAGGGAGGTAAAGTAGCATAGAAAGTGGCATCATCAATGTATTGAGAAACAGAAGTGAGATTTGTCATGTTTAACTTTATAGGAGTAGTACCATTAGGAAGAGAATAGTAGATAGATACTGAACTGACACCCCTGTCATCAAAGAAGTCAACAGTTATATTGACGGGTGAGGTGGGTAAAGTGACATTTTCAATGATAGCTGGGACAGGGGGTGGGATATATATGTTATTAACACCACCATCAATATCGATATCAGTGACTCTTGGGAATAAACTATCAATTCGGACTGAACGAGTCCAAGAGACTGTTCCTTCACGCCCTTTAATCCCATCCACAATGTCAGAAACATTAGCTCGAACGTACAATCGAGTTTCGATGTTTCCAAGGTTGCTTGCAGGAATGGTGCCGATGAAGTAATGTACATTTGAAAATTCTCCAAAGTGATTGAGACTAATTACAGTCCAGTTATCAGGACTATCACCAGAAAATTGATAATAAACAATTCCACTACTGGTATTTATCGTATTTGCTCCATCTGCATCTGTAGCAGTTATATTAACGACATAATCTTCATCTGCACGGAGAACTGCTGGGACATCAATAATATTAACATAAGGAGTGTGATCCATTAAGAATGTATAAGCGGGTGAGGTAGAACTCTGGTTCAAATCATCGAAAGCTGTGATATAATAGTCCACGAAGGTTGGCTCGTTTGCTGCTGGAATTGTCCAATTACATTCTTCCCGATTGATGTTGATAAAACTAAAATAAGGATCCCAAGGTGTTATTGTGGATCTATAAGTCACTGCATGAATCTCGTATCCTAAGGTGAGGTCTGTGCTTGTATATGTTTCAGGTCCTAAATCTGTTTGAGTTTCTCCATAAGATCCCTGCTCATAAACAATTTCCCACAAACCAGTCGTAATGTTCTTTGCTTTTATAAGGAGATATACAAGGATTGTCGGGTAGCTTACATCAACAGTGACATCAATGGCAGTAACCACTGAGGAATTGTAGAGGTAATTACCATATCGCCAATCAGTTGACGAACCTGTTCTCCAGCCAAGACTATTGACATATCCAGTTTGAATAAACTGTGCTGTATCGACAACTAATGCGGGAGATGCATTAACTGTTGTGTTAAACAAAGTACTGTTTAGTGATTTATATTGCCAATACAGAGTAGCATTCTGGATACCATCAACATCATTAATGGGAGCAGTTACTTCTACAGGTTCGTCGCTATCAGGAGTTGTATCATCTAAGGTGGGAGTTCCAATAATAGGACCAACACTATCACTTATGGCGAAGAGGGGTCCTGAAGCGTTTAAAGTGTTCAATAGTCTCGATTTGTTTGATTTTTCTACACATAAACCTGGAATAACTGCAGTAGTTATAAATATTACAATAAAAACTAATAAAAGTTGATTAGATTTCCTCATTCTTCCAATTCCATCCTATCTTAATTCAAATTATCTGTTTATACAAAATTAATTTTTTAACTAATTCGAGATCTTAAATATCTAATTATTTCCTGCATATTATCACAAAACTTCCCGATAGAATTTATAAGAAAATCAGATACATTCGTCCGCATTTTGGGATAAAAAAAAGAGTATTGAGAATGGATATATGAATTTAAAGAAAATATCATACATTCCATTATTCATTCCAACATTTATCAAGATATTTCTTCCCCATTTTCTAAATATACGGTTGTGGTGTATTTTCTAAGAATTTCCTGTCAGCTTTAATTGATAACAACAAGCTCACTTCCTGAACAATAAATTTAAAGTCAAGATTTTTGATTATTATATGAAGCGAGAAATAATCTCCATTGCTTCTTATTTTGTATACGGAGTGATTAAGTATGGTAAACGAAGATTTACTTCGACAACTTTTCGTAAAAAAATCCCTCAAGAACAATGAAAACGGATTTCAATGCGAAATGAAGAACTCGATTAGTGATGCAACAATAATCGAACCACTGAAATTAGAATTGAAAGGTGAATCGATAGAAAAGAAGGAAAAATACAAGGATTTCATCATTGATCTCAATGGGGAGAAGATTGAGAATAAGAATATTAATGAACAAAACCCTGCAAAATTCCTTGTCAAGTCTAAAGCAACGTTAATTTTCCGAAGAGATAAGCCATTACAGAAAGGGAAATATAAAATACGATTCACTCGGTTACTTACAGAGGAATATGGCGATATTCCGTTCTCGATGAAAGAACGAATACGAGAATAGTCATATTTCTGACTCTATAGCCAAATCAATTTGATTCACTCTCGTCACTTGATTGTAATCATCCTTTTTTGACATTCCATTCCTTAATTTCTCTTTACTTTTTTTCTTCTCCTTTTAACTTAATTATTTCTTCATTTGTAGTGTATTACTGAAATTAGAATGCCCACCAGAAAATTCTTAAAACAAAATTACGGTATCAAACTCCTTGTATATACTGAATTAAAGGTTGAATGAAGGAAATGGAGCGCCAACAAAAACGTTTTTTCAGCGATGAAGAAATAAATCGTTGGATTCTTGATATAACTGCTGAAGAAATTGACGAGGTACATAAAAAGAGTTTAGTCCCCTTCTACGATCAAGTATTTCTTGAAGGATACGGCTCCTTCTTGAGAGATCATACAGGGAAAGAATTCTTGGATTGTACAGCGCAGGCTTGGACGTGTAATATCGGTTTTGCCAACCCTGATGTTGCATTTGCTGTGGGTGAACAATTAAAACGGTTGACTCACGTACGGTATGGATTTCCAACAATCCCTCGTATCAAATTCATACATAAATTGGCCAGTATTGCTCCTGGAAAGCTTACAAAAATCGCAGTGAACGCTATGGGAGGTGGGGCAGCTATAGAAGCCGCGTTACGCTTAGCAATGATAAATAAACCTGATTCAGAACACTTTTACACTTATACGCGGGGTTATCATGGTAGTTCATTAGCTACAATGACTCTTTCTT
>JAEOTU010000131.1 GCA_016839665.1 Candidatus Hodarchaeota archaeon | reverse complement strand
TGAAGAATTAAGACTTAATCTTTCATTTACGAAAAATCCAATCAGAAATGTTCTTGAATATCAGAGGGTAATATATAAGTAGACATTATTAGCTTCAACTTCGATAAAATTATTCTTGTTAAGAATTTAGATAAGAAAGGTCTTCGGAGTCTACGTCATGGAAAAGGCAGATTTACACGAATCTATTCAGAGATCATTATCAAAAATTGATGTGGATCACGAAATAGAAGAATGGTTGACTTTAGCTGATTTTCCTGAGGACACACGAGTTAATTTGACTCCTCGAGGACGCAGATTTATTTTTCAGAAAACAGTAGTCTTAAAGAGTCTGGAACCGGTAGTCAGTCGTGCGCAATGGTCTCGTTACCGTTCCAATCCTGAAATGTCGATTCCCCTTTCTACAATTCGTCTTTTAGTTGAAAACAAACGCGAATTACTCATGACATCTTTTACTGTGACAACAATTGGCAATAAAAAGAGTCAACTCCCTCTCAAACTTCCAATTAAAACTCATAATAATTCTCTTACGAAGCTTTTAGCATTGTTTACCTTGTCTAAAAATGTTTTTATAACTGGTACTTATCAAACAGAAGATAAAGGAAAAGTGGAGAGTCTTATTGAAGCTTTTGATTCAATATTTGATGTTCAACTCTGTCCTGATGGGGAAATTACCCAGAATCAAAGAGGATATTACATTAAAATCCCCGTACAAATTTGTTCTGCTTTAGTTAAAGCTTTTACGGGGGAATTTCAGGCTAACTTCCCACAAATCATTCGATCTATCACTAAATGTCAGGACGAAGACATTGTTGATTTTGTAACGACATGGCTTCAATTTTCGAGGATCTATCGCTATGAAAGTGATCAAAAAAACCTATACATGTTTCGGGATAATGATGAAACTCGAGAACTAATCAAACTCATTGACATGCTCGGTGTAAGGTATGATATAGGAATGATTAGAGATAGTAGCAATATTGAACGCAATATCCCTGTTTATCTTATCCCCAATAATGAAGACAACAAAGTGATTCTGAGTAATCGTTCTTCCCGAGTTTCACGCCTTAATGCGAAAATCCAAAACCAAGAGGCTTGGATTGATGAGTTAAAGGGAATTAAAGAAGAGCTAGAGAATAGACTAGAAATAGTAACGCAGAGTAGCAATGAAAGTTTAACTTGGTCCCGAGCGGTAGACGAACGAGACAAAGAGAACCTTACTGAAAAGCTAGAAGAATTTGATCGAATTCTTCAACATACTCGCCGTGAAACCGCAGAATTGAAAAGAATTTTAAGAGAAAGCGATACCATTACTTCTGAGGATCCCATTACCATTAACAATACAACAGCACCACATGTGATCGATGGGCTTGATCGTTTGCGTAAGGAAGTTGATCGGTTAAAAGAACAATTTGCTGAAATCAGTCGTCCACCTTCATCAAGCAGAGAATTAAGCTACAAAGTTACTCAAGAAATTACTATGAAATCAGATCAACCTCCTTCACTAATAATAGATACTGATCTTCGTCAATTAGTTAAACTCTTTTTAGCTCATCCTGATAATTGGATTTTGTTCATTTTAGGATCGAAACAGGCTTTAACAAAAGAACAGATACGTGATATCTTAGGAATTCCTACAGAAAAGCGAATGGATCTTCAAAGACGTTTGAATGATTTTGTAGATCGGAATATCTTAAAAGTTGACATTTCACCAGAGGGAGAAGAACTCTATAAAATAGATAGATTACAGCGATCCGATCTTATTGGCGGTTATATAACAACACTTTTAGGTAACAAGGATCAAGTACCATTAGAAATTCGACAATTGGTTCGTAATGTTTTACGTTGATTATTTTCTTTTCTCTTTGCTATCCTTTATCTAGAAAATTAGGAATTTACATTAGCAGAGTATTTTTGATTTGGTTAAAGGTTATCGATCACTTCTAAGGCTCGTAACAATTCCTCTTTGTCAGAATTTTTTGCTAAAAATACATTTGGTTTTTTTTCTTTCATTACTTGGGCTAAATCTGGTAATGGAGGCTTTTTTTGGAAAGATTGGATTTGGGGCGGTGTTTTGTCAGTATCAGAGACTTCCTCTGGTTTTTGAAATGTTGAATCGCCTGGAATAGCTGTTCTCTCAAGCTGTTCTTTTAATTTATTCATTTCTTCTTGGAGCTTATCGATTTTAATGTTTTGTTCACGAATTTGGTCCCCAAGTAACCTTGCTACCTTTGTTAGAGTTTCAATCTTTTTCGTATTCACATCAATCGCTTCAATCGTTGCCATCTATACCACCAAGGAAAAATTATTGCTGTAATAATTCATTATCTAAACTTTCGGGTTCTTTATAAATAAATTAAACTATATTACTCATGAAATCTTTTTATCACTTATTTATTTAAAATTCTGTTATCAATCCCCTGGGATTCAAACGATGAAACCTAAACAAATACAATTAGAGGCAGAAAGAGATTATTTTGTTTTGTCTACTGTTTATGATGCGGAAACGAATGGTGCTGGGATCAAATTATATGATGTGGAAAACAAAAAAGTTGTCTATATTACTGATACTTACGGCCACGAACCATATTGTTATAGTCGTGAACCTATCCAGAAAATAGAAGCAATGAATTTTCCTGATGGAACAACAAAGAGAATTGACTCTGTACGAAAGAGAGACCTCCTGAATGAGATGGATGATGATATCACACGGATTGTGACTCCCACCCCAAGTGAGGTACCAAAAGTAAGAGACATTGTCGGAGAAACTTGGGAATCTAGGATTAAATATCATCAGAATTGGATTTATGACGTCCAAATCGTACCTGGTAGACGATATTGGTGGAATCCAGATCGAAAAAGGTTTGTACCATCTCAAAGTGTGAGCGCTGGGATGGATATCCCCCAAAACGTAATTAGTCATTTAGCGAGGTATAAAGGTTTAACTGAGGTATTTCGCGATGATTTTACACAAGAGATTCCTGACATGCCAATTGTGGCGTGTGATATCGAAACTGAGTACGCAAAAGGACAAATTCCTCAAGCTGCAGATCCTAAATTCCAAATAATTTGTATTTGTTTTGCTGATAATCAGGATAAGGAGATTGCATTAGTTTTAGAACGCAAGGGTATAGAAAAAGGTGATAAACCTGAGGAAATGTCACCGAATGTCCAAGTTGAAAGATTCACCAGTGAACAATCTCTTTTAAAACGAGCTTTTGAAGTATTAAAGGA